>NZ_JBFUJP010000012.1:0-88144 GCF_056401315.1 Rhodococcus sp. P4_F5
TGTCGGTGACCCCCACAGTGCGATGGGTCTTCGGCTGCTACTGGCCCGAAGCCGACATCGAGGACAGCGAACCGGTGCTGCTGCTGCCGCCGTCGCTRCTRCCCGACGAGAGGTTGTCGAGAGCTGCGAAGACCGTGCTCAGTCCGCCGAACAGGTCAGAGAAATCAGACGACATGTGCGCTCCTGTGGTTACTTTACTGCTGCGGATTCTTTACTGATTCGTGATACGCCTGGACATGCGTTCGTTATTTGTACCTGATTTGCCGACAGTTCGCGGGGGCTTGCAATCTGTGACATATGTCACATCGCGAGCGGCTGGAACGCAACCGGCGCTGCGTGGGCGCGATCGGGCTCCGCGGGTCAGCTGCCGATGGTGATGGTGGGGAAGAAGGGGATGCCGAGACTGCTGCCGACGTTGGCGTCGGGGCTTGCGCCGAAATTGAAGGTGCCAAAGGTGTTGATGAGGTTGGTCCATGCGGCGAACAGTGCGTCGAACGGGGGCATGCGCACTCCTGTGTTGTCGTGAGCTCGGGCTGTGGCGCCCGGGCTGGACGCCGGACCAGTTCTACCGCACCGCGGGGTCGAATCTCCGATCTCGGGCAAACCTCTGAAAATGTTGTAGCGCAGCATAATTTGTGCCCGTAGTGATTAACGCCAATGGGTGATTTGCGGTGCTTGGTAGTGATGGTGGGCAGGTCCGTGCGGCGACCGGGTCGGAGGCTCGGTGGTGCAGGGGTCTGTCATGCGGGGCCTCGGTGGGTGGGTCGGGGCTCTTCGTTCGGACGGAGGATTTCCCTGTTCGTGGGTACGCCGTCTCGACTGCCGGCGGCTGGGCCCGCCAAATAACAAGCATTCGTGCTTGCTTTTTTTGTCCGACGGTGTGATGCTGCTCTCAGTCCAGTCGAGGGAGTATGCATGGCCGATCTGAGCACCGTCATCGATGACCTGCGCGCCGAGGGTGACGCGCTGGACGCGCTGGTTGCGGCCCTGCCGCCCGAACAGTGGTCGTTGCCCACCCCTGCCGACCGGTGGACCGTCGCGCACCAGGTGGGACACCTGGCGTGGACCGACCGCGCCGCCCTGACGGCGGTCACCGACCCCGACGCCTTCGCGGAGGGCCTGGTCGAGGCCTGGCAGAACCCGGCCGGATTTGTCGACGCGGCCGCCGAGGTGGAGGCTGGCCGGCCGCCCGCCGAACTGCTCGCGGACTGGCGCGACGGCCGGGACCGGCTGGCCGAGGTGCTCGCCGCGGTGCCCGCCGGCACGAAGATCCCGTGGTACGGGCCGCCGATGAGCGCGATGTCGATGGCCACGGCCAGGCTGATGGAGACCTGGGCGCACGGGCAGGACGTCGCGCAGGCGCTCGGCGCCGCGTCCGCGCCCACCAACCGGCTCCGGGCGATCGCGCACCTCGGCGTCCGGACCCGCGACTTCGCCTATGCCGTCAACTCTCTCGCCCCGCCCGCGGAGGAGTTCCGGTTCGAGTTGACCGCACCCGAGGGCGACGAGCTCTGGACCTGGGGGCCCGAGGACGCGGCCCAGCGGGTGACCGGACCTGCCCACGACTTCTGCCTGCTGGTGACCCAGCGCGCGCACCCCGACGACCTCGCCCTGGTGGCGGTCGGCCCGGACGCCGCCACCTGGCTCGGCATCGCGCAGGTCTTCGCCGGTCCGTCCGGCGGCGGCCGTGAACGAAAGGCCGACGCATGAGCGTCCGGATCGGCAACTGCTCCGGCTTCTACGGCGACCGCATCTCCGCGATGCGCGAGATGCTCGAGGGCGGCGAGCTCGACTACCTCACCGGCGACTACCTGGCCGAACTGACGATGCTGATCCTCGGCCGGGACCGGATGAAGGACCCGTCGCTCGGGTACGCCAAGACCTTCCTGCGGCAGGTCGAGGACACCCTCGGCCTCGCGATGGACAAGGGCGTCAAGATCGTCGCGAACGCCGGCGGGCTCAACCCGGCCGGCCTGGCCGCCGCGCTGCGCCGGGTCAACGACAAACTCGGGCTCGGCGCCACCGTCGCGCACGTCGAGGGTGACGACCTGGTCGCCCGGGCCGCGGAACTCGGGCTCGGCAGCCCGCTGACCGCGAACGCCTACCTCGGCGGGTGGGGGATAGTCGAGTGCCTGGCCTCCGGTGCGGACGTCGTCGTCACCGGCCGGGTCACCGACGCCTCCGTGATCGTGGCCCCGGCCGCGTACCACTTCGGCTGGCGCCCCGACGATTTCGACCAGCTCGCCGGTGCGGTGGCCGCCGGGCACGTCATCGAGTGCGGTACCCAGGCGACCGGTGGCAACTACGCGTTCTTCACCGAGGTGGCGAACCTGGACCGCCCCGGATTCCCGATCGCGGAGATCCGCGAGGACGGCTCGTCGGTGATCACCAAGCACGATGGCACGGGCGGCGAGGTCAGCGTCGGCACCGTCACCGCGCAACTGCTCTACGAGATCACGGGCGCCCGGTATGCCGGCCCGGACGTGACGACGCGCATCGACACCGCGACGCTCACCCAGCTCGGCCCCGACCGCGTCCTCATCAGCGGAGTGACCGGCGAAGCGCCGCCGCCGCAGCTCAAGGTCTCGCTCAACACGCTCACCGGCTTCCGCAACGAGGCGACGTTCCTGCTGACCGGCCTGGACGTGGAGGCGAAGGCCGATCTGGCCAAGCGGCAGCTCGAGGCCTGGCTGCCGACCCGGCCCGCCGAGCTCGAGTGGACCCTCGCGCGCACCGACCATCCCGACGCCGACACCGAGGAGGCGGCAACGGCGTTGCTGCGCTGCGTGGTTCGCGATCCGGATGCCGCGGTGATCGGCCGGCCGTTCTCCTCGGTCGCCGTCGAGATGGCGCTGGCCAGCTACCCCGGGTTCGCGCTCACGGCGCCGCCGAGCAACGGCCAGCCGTACGGCGTCTTCACCCCTGGCTACGTAGACGCCGCCGCGGTGCCGCATGTCGCGGTGCTGCCCGACGGGACCCGGGTGGACGTGGCGCCGTCCGAGCTCACCCTGGACCTGGCCCCGGCCGCCGACCCGGAACTGCCGAAGCCACTGCCGTCGCAGCCGGGCAGCCGGGTGCCGCTCGGCCGCATCGCGGGCGCCCGCAGCGGCGACAAGGGGGGCAACGCCAACGTCGGGGTCTGGGTGCGCACCGACGACCAGTGGCGTTGGCTGGCGCACGCGCTCACCGTCGACGAGCTCAAGCGGTTGCTGCCCGAGGCGGCACCCCTGACCGTCACCCGGCACCTGTTCCCGCACCTGCGCGCCGTGAACTTCGTGATCGAGGGCATCCTCGGCCAGGGGGTGGCCTCGCAGGCGCGGTTCGACCCGCAGGCCAAGGGGATCGGTGAGTGGTTGCGGGCCCGGTACATCGAGATCCCGAACTCCCTTCTCCCCGAAGCAGAACAGGAAGGTTCCCGACTGTGAGCGTGTGGACCACACCGGAACGGCTCGCCCTGCGCGAGACGGTCCGCGGATTCGTCGACCAGGAGGTGCTGCCCTACCTCGGCGACTGGGAGCGGGAGGGACAGATCCCTCGGGAGTTGCACCGCAAGGCGGGCGCGCTGGGCCTGCTCGGCGCCGGTGCGCCGGAGAGTGCCGGCGGCGAGGGTGGGGACGCGGTCGACGCCATCGTCATCTGCGAGGAGATGCACCAGGCGGGTGCCTCCGGCGGGTTGTTCGCTTCGCTGTTCACCTGTGGAATCTCCGTGCCGCACCTGATCGCCGCGGGCGACCGCGAACAGATCGACAAGTGGGTGCGGCCGACACTGCGCGGCGAGATGATCGGTTCGCTCGCCATCACGGAACCCGGCGGCGGGTCGGACGTCGGCCACCTGCGGACCACCGCCGTGCGGGACGGCGACCACTACATCGTCAACGGGTCCAAGACGTTCATCACCTCCGGCGTCCGGGCCGACTTCGTGGTCACCGCGGTGCGCACCGGTGGTCCGGGGGCCGGCGGCGTCTCGTTGCTCGTCGTCGAGAGGGACACGCCGGGCTTCGAGGTCTCGCGCCGACTGGAGAAGATGGGCTGGCGGGCCTCGGACACCGCGGAGTTGTCGTTCGTCGACGCCCGGGTGCCGGCGGCGAACCTGGTCGGCGCCGAGAACACGGGCTTCCAGCAGATCGCGCAGGCCTTCGTCAGCGAGCGGGTCGCCCTTGCGGCGCAGGCGTACTCGAGCGCCCAGCGGTGTCTCGACCTGACGCTGCAGTGGTGCCGCGACCGCGAGACCTTCGGACGCCCGCTGATCACCCGTCAGGCCGTGCAGAACACGGTGACCGAGATGGCACGCAAGATCGACGTCGCGCGCGTCTACACCCGCTCGGTGGTCGAACGGCACCAGGCCGGCGACGGCGACCTGATCGCCGAGGTCTGCTTCGCCAAGAACACGGCCGTCGAGGCGGGCGAGTGGGTGGCGAACCAGGCGGTGCAACTCTTCGGCGGCCTCGGCTACATGCAGGAAAGCGAAGTGGAACGACAGTACCGCGACATGCGGATCCTGGGCATCGGCGGCGGGACCACCGAGATCCTGACCGGGTTGGCGGCAAAGCGATTGGGGTATCAGTCATGACGGTCATCAGGTCCACGCTCGACACCCGGTCGGAGGTGTACGCGACCGCGGTCGAGACGATGAACACCAAGCTCGCCGAGCTCGACGTCGAGCATGCGAAGGCGCTCGGCGGTGGCGGCGAGAAGTACGTGGCGCGGCACCACGAGCGGGGCAAGCTGCTCGCCCGTGAGCGCATCGAGCTGCTGGTCGACCCGGACTCGCCCTTCCTCGAGCTGTGCCCGCTGGCGGCCTGGGGCAGCGACTTCCCGGTCGGTGCCAGCACCGTGGTGGGCATCGGCGTGGTCGAGGGGGTCGAGTGCCTCATCGTCGCCAACGACCCGACCGTCCGCGGCGGCACCAGCAACCCCTGGACCTTGCGGAAGGGGTTCCGCGCCAACGACATCGCAATGCAGAACCGGCTTCCGGTGATCTCGCTGGTGGAGTCGGGCGGCGCGGACCTGCCCACCCAGAAGGAGGTCTTCATCCCCGGTGGGCGGATGTTCCGCGACCTCACTCAGCTCTCGGCAGCAGGGATCCCCACCATCGCACTGGTCTTCGGCAACTCGACCGCGGGCGGCGCGTACATCCCCGGCATGTCCGACCACGTGGTGATGATCAAGGAACGCTCCAAGGTGTTCCTCGCGGGGCCGCCCCTGGTCAAGATGGCCACCGGTGAG
The DNA here is from genome assembly GCF_056401315.1 of Rhodococcus sp. P4_F5. Taxonomy (NCBI): domain Bacteria; kingdom Bacillati; phylum Actinomycetota; class Actinomycetes; order Mycobacteriales; family Nocardiaceae; genus Rhodococcus; species Rhodococcus sp. P4_F5. The sequence continues at coordinate 5,227 of NZ_JBFUJP010000012.1, forward strand.
GAGTCCGACGACGAGGCGCTCGGCGGTGCCGAGATGCATGCCCGCACATCGGGTCTGGCGGACTACTTCGCCGCCGACGAGCAGGACGCCATCCGCATCGGCCGCAGCATCGTCAAGCGGCTCAACTGGACGAAGAAGGGGCCCGCGCCGCGGGCCGAGGTGATCGAGCCGCTGGAGGATCCCGAGGAACTGCTCGGCATCGTGCCGGCCGACCTGAAGATCCCGTTCGACCCCCGCGAGGTCATCGCCCGGATCGTCGACGGCTCCGACTTCGACGAGTTCAAGCCGCTCTACGGCTCGTCGCTGGTGACCGGCTGGGCCGAGCTGCACGGCTACCCGATCGGCATCCTCGCCAACGCCCGCGGTGTGCTCTTCAGCGAGGAGTCGCAGAAGGCCACCCAGTTCATCCAGCTGGCCAATCGTTCCAACACCCCGTTGCTGTTCCTGCACAACACCACCGGGTACATGGTGGGCAAGGAGTACGAGGAGGGAGGCATGATCAAGCACGGCTCGATGATGATCAATGCCGTTGCCAACTCCAAGGTTCCGCACATCTCGATCCTGCTCGGTGCGTCCTACGGGGCCGGCCACTACGGCATGTGCGGCCGCGCCTTCGACCCGCGTTTCCTGTTCGCCTGGCCGAGTTCGAAGTCCGCCGTGATGGGCGGCGCCCAGCTGGCGGGCGTCATCTCCATCGTCGGCCGCGCCTCCGCGCAGGCCCGGGGGCAGGCCTTCGACGAGGCCGCCGACGCCGGGATGCGCGCCATGATCGAGAACCAGATCGAGGCCGAGTCGTTGCCGATGTTCCTCTCCGGCCGGCTGTACGACGACGGCGTCATCGACCCGCGAGACACCCGAACCGTGGTGGGAATGTGCCTGTCGGCCATCGCCACCGCCCCGATCGAAGGCACCGAGAACTTCGGTGTCTTCCGGATGTGAGGCAGCAGTGACCATCGACAGCGGGACCATCACCAGCGTCCTGGTGGCCAACCGGGGCGAGATCGCCCGCCGGGTGTTCGCCACCTGCCGTCGCGCCGGGGTCGGCACCGTCGCCGTGTTCTCCGACGCCGACGCCGCCAGCCCACACGTGGCGGAGGCGGACGCCGCGATCCGGTTGCCCGGCAACACCCCGGCGGAGACCTACCTGCGGGGCGAGGCGATCATCGCCGCTGCCAAGGCGGCCGGCGCCGACGCCATCCACCCCGGCTACGGTTTCCTCTCGGAGAACGCGGACTTCGCGCGGGCCGTGGTGGACGCGGGCCTGACCTGGATCGGCCCGCCCGCCAAGTCGATCGAGCTGATGGGCTCGAAGGTCGAGTCCAAGAAGATCATGGACGCGGCCGGAGTGCCGGTGCTGACCGAACTCGATCCCGACTCGGTCACGCAGGCGCAGCTCCCGGTGCTGATCAAGGCGTCCGCGGGTGGCGGCGGACGTGGCATGCGTGTGGTGCGCGAACTGTCCGCACTGCCCGGTGAGCTGGAGGCGGCCAGGCGCGAGGCGCAGTCCGCCTTCGGCGACCCGACGGTGTTCTGCGAGCGCTATCTCGAGACCGGCCGCCACATCGAGGTGCAGGTGATGGCCGACCGGCACGGCACGGTGTGGGCGGTGGGGGAGCGCGAGTGCTCCATCCAGCGTCGCCACCAGAAGGTCGTGGAGGAGGCGCCGTCGCCGCTCGTCGAGCGGCTCCCGGCCATGCGCCCCAGGCTGTTCGAGGCGGCGCGCCTGGCCGCCGACGCCATCGGCTACGAGGGCGCCGGCACGGTGGAGTTCCTGGCCGACGAGCAGGGCGAGTTCTTCTTCCTGGAGATGAACACCCGGCTCCAGGTGGAGCACCCGGTCACCGAGTGCACCACCGGTCTGGACCTGGTGGACCTGCAGCTGCAGGTGGCGAACGGGGCCGCGCTGGCGGCCGACCCGCCCGAGCTGCGCGGACACTCGATCGAGGTCCGGCTCTACGCGGAGGACCCGGCCCAGGACTGGCAGCCGCAGAGCGGCGTGGTGCACCGTCTCGAGCTGCCCGGGGCGGTGGAGGAGTTCACGGTCCTGGACCGTGTCGGGGTCCGGCTGGACTCCGGCGTCGTCGACGGCTCGGTGGTCGGCGTGCACTACGACCCGATGCTGGCGAAGGTCATCTCGTTGGCCCCGACCCGTGGCCAGGCGGCGCAGTTGCTGGCCTCGACCTTGGCGCGCACCAGGATTCACGGCCTGCGGACCAACCGCGACCTGCTGGTCGCCATCCTGCGGCACCCCGCGTTCCTCGCCGGGGACACCGACACCGCGTTCTTCGCCACCCACGGCCTGGACACCCTGGCGCGCCCGCTCGCCGATCCGGAGACCGAGGCGCTGTCCGCGCTCGCGGCCGCGCTCGCCGACGCCGCGGCGAACCGCGCCGCGGCACGGGTGGTCGGCGGGCTGCCCAGCGGCTGGCGGAACCTGCCCTCCCAACCGCACCGCAAGCAGTACACCGGCACCTCCGGTGAGCACGACGTCCGGTACCTGCTGACCCGCGGCGGGCTGCGGGCCGACGGCTTCGACGGCGTCGCCCTGGTGTCGGCCACGCCGGACACCGTCGTGCTCGAGCGCGGCGGGCTGCGGCGTACCTACGAGGTCGCCCGTCACGGCGACGAGGTGTTCGTCGACTCAGCCCTCGGCCCGGTCGCACTGACGGTGACGCCGCGGTTCGTCGACCCCTCGACCGAGGTGGCGGCGGGCTCGTTGCTCGCCCCGATGCCCGGTGCGGTGATCCGGCTCGGTGCGGCCCAGGGCGACACCGTCGTCGCGGGTCAGCCGATCCTGTGGCTCGAGGCGATGAAGATGGAACACACGGTCACCGCGCCCGTGGCAGGTGTGCTCGCCGAGCTGCCGGTCGTCGTGGGTCAACAGGTCGAGGTCGGTTCGGTTCTGGCAGTTGTCGAAGCAACAGAGGAGGACGAGTAGATGAGTGTGAACGCGAGCAGCTTCATCGAGACCGACGAGCAGAAGGAACTGCGCGCCGCGGTGTCCAAGCTCGGCGAGCGGTACAGCTACGTCGACTACGTGCTGCCGAAGGCGCGCCGGGGCGAGCCGCTGACCGAGCTGTGGAACGAGGCGGGCAAGCTCGGCTTCCTCGGGGTCAACCTGCCGGAGGAGTACGGCGGCGGGGGCGCAGGGATCTACGAACTGGCGCTGGTCCAGGAGGAGCTGGCGGCCCAGGGCGCCGGTCTGCTGCTGGTGGTGGTCTCCCCGGCCATCTGCGGCACCATCATCGGCAAGTACGGCACCGAGGAGCAGAAGGCCGAGTGGATCCCCGGCCTGGCCGACGGCTCCAAGATCATGGCCTTCGGGATCACCGAGGCGGACGCCGGCTCGAACTCGCATCAGATCGGCACCACCGCGCGTCGCGACGGTGCGGACTGGATCCTGCGTGGCAACAAGATCTTCATCTCCGGTGTGGACCAGGCGGACGCGGTGCTCATCGTCGCGCGCACCGAGGACCACAAGACCGGCCGGCTCAAGCCGGCGTTGTTCATCGTCCCCGCCGATGCGGAGGGCTTCGTCAAGCAGCCGATGGAGATGGACATCGTCGAGCCCGACCACCAGTTCACGCTGTTCCTCGACGACGTGCGGCTTCCCGCCGAGGCCCTGGTCGGCTCGGAGGACGCGGCGCTGATGCAGCTGTTCTCGGGTCTCAACCCGGAACGGATTCTCGGCGCGGCGATGGCGATCGGCATGGGCCGGTACGCGGTGAACGCCGCCGTCGCCTATGCGAAGGAACGCACGGTGTGGAAGACGCCGATCGGCGCCCACCAGGGCATCGCGCACCCGCTCGCGCAGGTGAAGATCGAGCTCGAGCTGGCCAAGTTGATGATGCAGAAGGCCGCGGCCCTCTACGACAGCGGCGACGACTTCGGCGCCGCCGAGGCGGCCAACATGGCCAAGTACGCGGCAGCGGAGGCCAGCATCAAGGCGCTCGACCAGGCGATCCAGACGCACGGCGGCGCCGGACTGACCAAGGAGTACGGCCTCGCCGCGATGCTCGGCGCGGCGCGGATCGCCCGGGTGGCGCCGGTCAGCCGGGAGATGATCCTCAACTTCGTCTCCCAGCACTCGCTCGGTCTGCCGAGGTCGTACTGACCATGACGATTCCGGAGACGAGCGCGCCGTACGTCCGCTACGAGGTCGCGGGCGGATTCGCCACCGTGACCCTCGACTCGCCGCACAACCGCAACGCGATCTCGTTGCGGTTGGTCGGAGAACTCCGGCAGGCGCTGGCCGACGCGGCGGCCGACGACGGCGTCCGGGCGGTGGTGCTCACCCACACCGGCAACACGTTCTGCGCCGGCGCGGACCTTTCCGAGGCATCGGCAAGCGCGACCGACCCGGCGGTGGCGGCGTCCCAGCGGACCCAGGGCATGGTCGACCTGCTGCGGGCCTTCCTGGAACTGCCCAAGCCGATCGTCGCGCGCATCGACGGGCACGTGCGGGCGGGGGGCATGGGCATCGTCGGCGCCTGCGACCTGGTGGTCGCGGGGCCCCGGTCGACGTTCGCGTTGACCGAGGTCCGTCTCGGCCTGGCCGCGTCGATCATCTCGTTGACGTTGCTGCCGCGGATGGACCCGCGGTCGGTCAGCCGGTACTTCCTGACCGGCGAGAAGTTCGGTACGGAGGAAGCCGCGCGGGTCGGGCTGATCACGGTGGCCGCGCAGGACGCCGCCGCCTCGACCGCGGAACTGCTGGCCGAACTCCGGAAGGGGTCGCCGCAGGGCCTGGCGGAGTCGAAGGCGATGGTCAACGCCGCGGTGCTGGCCGACTTCGACGAGTCGGCAGACCGGATGGCCGCACAGTCCGCCCGGCTCTTCGGCACCCCCGAGGCGATGGAGGGCATGATGGCGTTTCTGCAGAAACGGCCGGCGAACTGGGCGGTGACGGGCTGATCGCGGCTGTCTCGGGCCGAGATGCGGCGAACGGGGCCCGCTCCGTGTGGAAGGGGCCCCGCTCAACGAGATCGACTGTCGATCAGGCCTTCGGGGTGGGGAGGGCGTCGGCCGAGCCGGAGAAGAAGCTCAGCGCGCTGAACAGGTCGGAGAATGCGCCGGTGAAGTCGCTGGCGAAGTCGAAGATGTCCGAGGAACCCATGTGAATACTCCTGTTGTGTCTTGCGGCAGTGATCTCTGGCGGATCGACGGAAGGGAATTCCCTTACCGCCGCTAACCTTCCTACCGGCGGGCAGAGGCCGTGACAAACCAAGGTGAGTGAGCTAACAACGTCGCTCTTTCGTGACGCTGACAAGAGGGGACCGGTGAGGCGAGTGCGCGAGCCGCAGCAGGACCGAAGTCGTCTGACGCGCCGGCGACTGCTGGAAGCCGCCGTCGACTGCCTCGCCGAACTCGGCTGGTCGGCCACGACGGTGGCCGTGGTCGCCAAGCGCGCCGGGGTCTCTCGCGGCGCCACTCAGCACCATTTCCCGACCCGCGAAGACCTGATCACCGCGTCGTTGGACTACATGTTCGACAGCCGGATGGAGAGCGTGCGACTCGAGGCGACCGGGCTGCCGCCGGGTCCGGGCCGAACCGAGGCGGTGGTGAGCCGGCTCGTCGACCACTACACCGGAACGCTGTTCAAGGCGGCCCTGCAGGTGTGGACGGCGGCCGCCGCGGACCCCGTCCTGCGGGCTCGGGTGCTGCCGCTCGAGGACAAGTTCGGGCGGGTCGCCCACCGCACCACGGTGGCGCTGCTCGGAGTCGACGAGGGTGACCCGGTTGCGCACCGCTGGGTCCAGTTGACCCTCGACCTGGCTCGCGGCCTGGGCCTGGCCGACGTGCTCACCGACGACTCGGTCCGGCGGGCCGAGATCGTGCGGCAGTGGGCGGCAACGCTCGAGATGGTGCTCGAGCAACCTGCCCTGGGGGCGACGCAACGGTCATGACATTCGCGAATGGCTGTGGCAGACAGGCGATGTGTGCTGGTTGGTGACACTTCGCCCGACCGAATTGCGACAGGGCCCGCACCTGAAGTAGGTGCGGGCCCTGTCGCGTTTCGGTGGAGAGGTGATCAGGCCTCGGGGTTGACGAGCCCGTCGACGGAACCAACGAGGGTTCCCAGCCCGCCGGTGAGGTCGCCAATGGCGCCGGCGAAGGTGCTGATGGCGTCGAAGGCGGAAGCGAACTCAGCAGAACCCATGATGTGCTCCTTTGTGGTGATCGGTGATTCCGGTAAGGGCGCACCGGGGTGCGCCGCGGTCCTTTCGTACCGGCGAATCCGCCTCCACCGCAATGGAATTGTGGCGCAGGCAACGCGAATGTCGCTGGAATTTACGAGGAAGTACACGGAATTTACGTGGAATTAGCGCCAGTTAACTTGACGGTCGGCGGCGTGCCGAACGGATGAGCGCGACCTTCGGGAGAGTCGGTCCGGAAACCAGGCCTCGGTGTTGCCGGTGGATCTGCACACGGATGTCGCGGATCCGGTCCGGCGACCGCCGGCAATCCAGGTGCCTCAGCGCTGAGCCGGCGGTTCGACCGACTTGCGCCGAATCGGGATGTGGGCGGTCGCAGGGGGCCAGAATGAGCGAGGTCAGCTCGCTCCCTCGCTCGAACCCATCCGCGGGGGGTGGCCAGGCATGGCCCCTGAAGAACTGGTGACATCGGAGATCGTGACCACGCCCTCGGTGGTGTGCACGTGCGGCCCCCACCAGACGAGCGGCCTCGCCGGCGTACGGGGCCCAGCCCATGTGCACGGTCCCGGACATCCGTTCCCACGACGGACCTTCCTCGGCGGCGCGGGAGCGCTGGTGGTGGCCGGCCTGGCAGCCTCGGCGGCGACGACCTCGCGTGCGGCTCCCGCGGGGGCCTCCCCGGTCCTCCCGGACCGCCCGAACATCGTGCTCGTCGTCACCGACCAGGAGCGGCCGTCGATGCACTGGCCGCCGGGCTGGGCGGAGCAGAACCTTCCCAACCGGCAGCGGCTGGTGAATCAGGGGCTGAGCTTCACGCAGGCGTTCTGCAACAGCGCGATGTGTTCGCCCAGCCGCAGCACCTTCTTCACCGGTCTGTATCCCGCTCAGCACGGCGTGACGGCCACCCTGACCGAGGGCGGCACCGTCTCGCCCACGGAACCGCAGCTGCAGGCCGGGGAGCAGAGCATGGCGAAGCTGCTGGCGTCGGCGGGGTACAACGTCCACTACCGCGGCAAGTGGCACATGAGCAAGGGTGCCGACGGCGGCGACCCGTCCAGCGCGGACATCGCGGCCTTCGGTTTCCGGGGATGGATACCGCCGGAAGCGGGGCAGGACACCAATCCGGACCACTTCGGCGGCGGCTGCGCGGACCACGACCGGCGCGTCGCGGCCGAAGCGGTGGAGTTCCTCGACGGACTGGACCCGAACGACGACACCCCCTTCGCGCTGATCGTCTCGTTCGTCAACCCGCACGACGTGCTCGCCTACCCGCAGACCTGGGACGAGCAGGACGGCGCGTGCGACAACTACGGGTYCGCGGCCCCCGGCTCGTTCCGACAGGGCATCGAGCTGCCGCCGACCGTCGACGAGGACCTGGCGCTCAACTTCAAGCCGACCGCGCAGGTCCAGTCCGAGCTGCTGCTGGCGGCGGGCCTGGGGCCGCTGGTGGGACCGCAGGCGGCGAAGAACTACGTGAACTTCTACGCCTACATGCACAAGGTGGTCGACGAACACGTCGGAGCGGTGCTCGATGCGTTGGAGGCCCGGCCCGGGCGGCGCGACGAGACCGTCGTGATCCGGATGTCGGACCACGGCGAGATGGGACTCTCGCACGGGGGACTGCGCCAGAAGGTGTTCAACGCGTACGAGGAGACCCTGCGGGTGCCGCTGGTGATCAGCAACCCGGTGTTGTTCCCGGCTCCGGTCGAGACCAACTCGCTGGCGACGCTCATCGACGTGATGCCCACCCTGGCGACTCTCGCGCGGGTACCCGACCGCGCGGCGTGGCGGTTCCTCGGCACCGACCTGACCCCGGTCCTCACCGACCCGGGCGCGCAGGTGCAGGACGTCGTCCACTTCACCTACGACGACCAGAACTGCGCCACTCCCGACGGGCAGGGCATCGTCACCCAGCCGAACCACCTGCGGACGGTCCGCGATGCCCGGTGGAAGTACACCGTCTACTTCGACCCGGCCGGCGTGGCGCCGCAGCAGGCCGAGCTCTACGACCTGCGCGGCGACCCGCTGGAGCTGCACAACCTGGCGGATCCGCGCAATCTCGGCTACTTCGCGCCGTTGCAGACGGCGACGATGCACGCGACGTTGCTGCGGGTGATGGCGGAGAAGGGGACCGCCCCGGCGCGGGGACTGGTCTGATGGCGACGGCGTCGCGGGCGACGGGATCGGCTGCGAGGGTGGACAACTGGCTTCCGACCTGCGTGAATTGTCTGACGGGGGGTCCGTCCTGGCGGCGGCGAAGGGCGGTCCGCTTTGACCGCGAACCCCGCTGGCGGGTACCGTGGAACGCTGTGCCCGGAGCATGCGGGCAGATTGTGTGCAAGGTGAAGGCCAGCGAAAGCGGCCGATGCGAGTCGGCGTGCCCTGAAAATGGCCGCTCACCGGCATGCGACAGCCCCTCCTCGGGTCATAGAGGCGGGACGCAGAGCTCGACTACAAGACGTTTTTAGTAACAACACGAGGAAAGCCGGTCTATGCCAACCATCAACCAGCTGGTCCGCAAGGGTCGCCGCGACAAGCCCGCGAAGCAGAAGACCGCGGCCCTGAAGGGCAGCCCCCAGCGTCGCGGTGTGTGCACCCGCGTGTACACCACCACGCCCAAGAAGCCGAACTCCGCGCTGCGTAAGGTCGCGCGTGTTCGCCTGACCAGCTCGGTCGAGGTCACGGCCTACATCCCCGGCGAGGGTCACAACCTGCAGGAGCACTCGATGGTGCTCGTCCGCGGTGGTCGAGTGAAGGACCTCCCGGGTGTGCGCTACAAGATCATCCGCGGCTCGCTCGACACCCAGGGTGTCAAGAACCGCAAGCAGGCTCGTAGCCGCTACGGCGCCAAGAAGGAGAAGAGCTAATGCCACGCAAGGGCCCCGCACCCAAGCGTCCGTTGATCAACGACCCGGTCTACGGGTCGCCTCTGGTCACGCAGCTGGTCAACAAGATCCTGCTCGACGGCAAGAAGTCGACCGCTGAGCGGATCGTGTACCAGGCGCTCGAGCAGGCGCGCGAGAAGACCGGCACCGATCCGGTCGTCACCCTCAAGCGTGCGCTCGACAACGTCAAGCCCGCCCTCGAGGTTCGCAGCCGCCGTGTCGGTGGCGCGACCTACCAGGTCCCGGTCGAGGTTCGCCCCGGCCGCTCCACGACCCTCGCGCTGCGTTGGCTGGTGACGTTCTCTCGCGCACGTCGTGAGAAGACGATGGTCGAGCGCCTGGCCAACGAGCTCCTGGATGCCAGCAATGGTCTGGGTGCGGCTGTGAAGCGTCGCGAGGACACTCACAAGATGGCCGAAGCCAACAAGGCGTTCGCGCACTACCGCTGGTGAATCGACGCCGGGCGGCACGTAATGTGCCGCTCCGGCGTTGCCACTATGTGTCGGTTCCTCCAGGGCCGGCTGACAACACAAATAGCATTGGTCCCGAAGGGGCCGACACGAGCAACGAGCGGGGAAGAGTCCTGTGGCACAGGAAGTGCTGACCGACCTGAACAAGGTCCGCAACATCGGCATCATGGCGCACATCGATGCCGGCAAGACCACCACCACCGAGCGCATCCTCTTCTACACCGGTGTGAACTACAAGATCGGTGAGACGCACGACGGCGCCTCGACGACTGACTGGATGGAGCAGGAGAAGGAGCGCGGCATCACGATCACGTCTGCCGCCGTGACCTGCTTCTGGAACGACAACCAGATCAACATCATCGACACCCCGGGCCACGTCGACTTCACCGTCGAGGTCGAGCGCTCGCTGCGCGTCCTCGACGGCGCCGTCGCAGTGTTCGACGGCAAGGAGGGCGTCGAGCCCCAGTCCGAGCAGGTCTGGCGTCAGGCCGCCAAGTACGACGTTCCGCGCATCTGTTTCGTCAACAAGATGGACAAGATGGGCGCGGACTTCTACTTCACCGTGCAGACGATCATCGACCGTCTCGGTGCGAAGCCGTTGGTCCTGCAGCTGCCGATCGGCGCCGAGGATGCCTTCGACGGCGTCGTCGACCTGGTCGAGATGCGCGCCCTGACCTGGCGCGGCGTGGTGCCCACCGGTGCCCCCGTGACCGTCGAGGAGATCCCCGCGGATCTGGTCGAGAAGGCCGCGGAGTACCGCACCATGCTGCTCGAGACGGTCGCCGAGTCCGACGACGCTCTCATGGAGAAGTACTTCGGCGGTGAGGAGCTCACGGTCGAGGAGATCAAGGGCGCCATCCGCAAGATGACGGTCAACTCCGAGCTGTACCCGGTCCTCTGTGGCTCCGCGTTCAAGAACAAGGGCGTGCAGCCCATGCTCGACGCGGTCATCGACTACCTGCCGACGCCGCTGGACATCGGCGAGGTCGAGGGACACGCCCTCAACAACGAGGACGAGATCCTCACGCGCAAGCCGAGCAAGGACGAGCCGTTCTCGGCGCTGGCCTTCAAGATCGCTGCGCACCCGTTCTTCGGCAAGCTGACCTTCGTGCGCGTCTACTCGGGTCGTCTCGATCCGGGCCAGCAGGTGCTCAACGCCACCAAGGGCAAGAAGGAGCGCATCGGAAAGCTCTTCCAGATGCACGCCAACAAGGAGAACCCGGTCGACGAGGCCGTCGCGGGCCACATCTACGCGATGATCGGCCTGAAGGACACCACCACCGGTGACACCCTGTGCGACCAGGCGAACCCGATCGTGCTCGAGTCGATGAGCTTCCCGGACCCGGTCATCCAGGTCTCGATCGAGCCCAAGACCAAGTCCGACCAGGAGAAGCTGGGCACCGCGATCCAGAAGCTGGCCGAAGAGGACCCGACCTTCTCGGTCGAGCTCGACGAGGAGACCGGCCAGACCGTCATCGGCGGCATGGGCGAGCTCCACCTCGACATCCTCGTCGACCGCATGCGTCGCGAGTTCAAGGTCGAGGCCAACGTCGGCAAGCCGCAGGTGGCGTACCGCGAGACCATCACCAAGAAGGTCGAGAAGCACGAGTTCACCCACAAGAAGCAGACCGGTGGTTCGGGTCAGTTCGCAAAGGTGATCATCGCGCTCGAGCCCTTCATCGGCGAAGAGGGCGAGTCGTACACGTTCGAGAACAAGGTCTCCGGTGGCCGCGTTCCTCGCGAGTACATCCCCTCCGTCGACCACGGTGCGCGCGACGCGATGCAGTACGGCGTCCTCGCCGGCTACCCGCTCGTGAACCTCAAGCTGACGCTGCTCGACGGTGCGTACCACGACGTCGACTCGTCCGAAATGGCCTTCAAGGTTGCCGGTTCGCAGGCACTGAAGGAAGCCGCCCGCAAGGCCGGTCCGGTCATCCTCGAGCCGCTCATGGCTGTCGAGGTGACCACGCCCGAGGAGTACATGGGCGACGTGATCGGCGACCTCAACTCCCGCCGTGGCCAGATCCAGGCCATGGAGGAACGCAGTGGTGCCCGTGTCGTGAAGGCGCTGGTTCCGCTCTCGGAGATGTTCGGCTACATCGGTGACCTGCGGTCCAGGACCCAGGGTCGAGCGAACTTCTCCATGGTGTTTGATTCCTACGCAGAGGTTCCCGCGAACGTCTCGAAGGAAATCATCGCCAAGGCAACCGGCGAGTAACACCAGCTGGGAGCAAGACCGCTGGAGAGTTTTCACCAGCTGAGCACGACAGAAGTACCAACCAACCCACCACTGCTGCATATCGCAAGCAACACAACAGGAGGCCATCAAGTGGCGAAGGCGAAGTTCGAGCGGACGAAGCCGCACGTCAACATCGGGACCATCGGTCACGTTGACCACGGCAAGACCACCACCACCGCAGCTATCACCAAGGTGCTTGCCGATGCCTACCCCGACCTGAACGAGGCCTCGGCCTTCGATCAGATCGACAAGGCGCCCGAGGAGAAGGCTCGCGGCATCACGATCAACATCTCGCATGTTGAGTACCAGACGGAGAAGCGCCACTACGCGCACGTCGATGCCCCGGGCCACGCCGACTACATCAAGAACATGATCACCGGTGCTGCGCAGATGGACGGCGCGATCCTGGTCGTGGCGGCCACCGACGGCCCGATGCCCCAGACGCGTGAGCACGTGCTGCTCGCCCGCCAGGTCGGCGTGCCGTACATCCTCGTTGCGCTGAACAAGGCCGACATGGTCGACGACGAGGAAATCCTCGAGCTCGTCGAGATGGAGGTCCGCGAACTGCTGGCCGCCCAGGAGTTCGACGAGGAAGCGCCGGTCATCCCGATCTCGGCACTGAAGGCGCTCGAGGGCGACCCGAAGTGGGTCCAGAGCATCGTCGACCTCATGAAGGCCGTCGACGAGTCCATCCCGGACCCGGTCCGTGAGACCGACAAGCCGTTCCTCATGCCCGTCGAGGACGTCTTCACCATCACCGGTCGTGGCACCGTCGTCACCGGTCGTATCGAGCGCGGCGTCGTGAACGTGAACGAGGAGGTGGAGATCGTCGGCATCAAGGAGACCTCCACCAAGACCACGGTCACCGGCATCGAGATGTTCCGCAAGCTGCTCGACCAGGGTCAGGCCGGAGACAACGTCGGTCTGCTGGTCCGTGGCATCAAGCGCGAGGACGTCGAGCGTGGCCAGGTTGTSGTCAAGCCCGGCACCACCACCCCGCACACCGAGTTCGAGGGCMASGCCTACATCCTGTCCAAGGACGAGGGCGGCCGCCACACGCCGTTCTTCAACAACTACCGCCCGCAGTTCTACTTCCGTACCACGGACGTTACGGGCGTCGTGACCCTGCCCGAGGGCACCGAGATGGTCATGCCCGGTGACAACACCGAGATGTCCGTCGTGCTGATCCAGCCGATCGCGATGGACGAGGGCCTGCGCTACGCCATCCGTGAGGGTGGCCGCACCGTTGGCGCCGGTCGCGTCACCAAGATCATCAAGTGATCTAGCTCCACAACGCCGAACGGCGCTCACTCCGCAAGGGGTGGGCGCCGTTCGGCGTTTCAGTGTTTGCCAGCGCAGGTGGGTGAGCGCAGGTGTGTCAGGCACGGTTGCCGGCCGGCCGGGCGGCCGGTTCGGCCCGGCCCGGCCCGGCCGACTCAGGCGGGTGAGTCGGCCGGGTCGAGGTGCAGCAGCACCTGGGTCGCGACCGGCGCACCGGGCAGGGCGGCGGCCATGGACAGCGCCATGGCCTCGGCGTCCCTGTTGAACTCCACCAGGTCGACGGTGGGGTCCGCGGTCACCGTGACGCGCAGGGTCGGGCGGCCGCGGTCGTCGACGGCCGCGGAGCGTACCGAGCGCACCCCGGGCAGCGCGGAGAGCTCGGCGGCGAGCCCGACGGACATCGGGCTCAGGTCCACCGACAGCTCCGAGCCCGCGTTGTCGACACCGAGCGCAGCGGTGCGGACCTGCACGGTCGAGGTGCGTCCGCGGCGAAGGTTGATCGTCAGCAGGCTCACCCCGACCAGCACGCACACGACGCAGGTGACGGCCAGAGCCGTCGGCCACCAGTCGGCGTCGGGCGCGGCGGCGACGCGAGCCCGGTCGAACCGGCGCACCAGTTCGACGGACGCGTCGAGCCCGGCCCTCCAGGTCACCGCCAGTACGCCGCCGGCGAGCAGCAGGCACCCCGTGGTCAGCACCACGAGCCGGTCCACGAGGACGGTCCGCCGCTTCACGGGCGCACCCGGCCGATCCGGACGCGTAGCTCGGGCGTCGCGGTCAGCGTCGCCAGGCGCGGCGCGACCGCGTCCCGTACGTCGGCCTGCAGCGAGGCATCGTCGACGTCGCCGTTCGGGACGACGTGCACGGTGGCGCGGCGCCGGTCGACGGTGGTGTGAACCGAGTGCACACCGGCGACCGTGCCCGCGTGCGCACTGCACATCCGGGCCACGTCGGTCGGCCGCAGCCACACCACCGGGAGGTCGGGGCGGCCCAGCGCCAGGTGGGTGCGGGCCGTGGGGGCGAGCGCGAGGTAGACCAGCACCAGCCCACAGATCGCCGCGGCCACACCGGCCGGCAGCATCCAACCCTGCCAGTGCAGCCCGGCCAGCCAGGTCGCCGAGTTCCGCAGCCAGGCGGCGGGCGCGATGACCTCCTGCGCGATCAGGAACTCGCGGCCAGTCAGGCCCGCGAGCGCCAGCAGCAGGGCCGCCACCAGCAGCGTGACGAATGCCGCGGCGGGCCGGCTGACGGGAGGACGTGCGGCGGGCGGGAGCGCGTCGACGTGGCCGTCCGCGACCAGTTGGCGGGCGTCGACCTCGGCGGGCGACTGCGGGCCGCCGGGCACCGCCGCCGCGACCACGATGTGCAGGGATTCCATCGGAATGCCGCCGAGCGTCCGGATCTGCTCGCCCACCTGCCGGTGGACCTCACGCGAGAGCACCGCGACGGGGCAGGGCCAGGTCACCGCGACGTACAGGGCGACGGCCACCGAGTCGGCGCCCATGGCGATCTCGGCGCGCGGCAGGTCCCGGCCGCCGAGCAGGAAGAGTCCGCCGCTGTGCCGGACCACGCCGGGCACCTGCAGCGCGGCGGCCACGGCGATCTTCGCGATCGCCTTGTCCTTGACGATGAGCCGGCCGCGGGCGCCACGCTCCCGGTCGAGTGCGCTGGGTTCGTCCGGCTGGTGCCCGGTGGCGGCGTCGAGTGCGGCGTCGCCGGCGCTCGGGGCGTCAGCCACGGCCCCGGCCCCGCAGCAGGGCGCCGAGGTCCACGTGGCCGTCCCGGTGGGCGCCGATCGCCAGGCCGAGCCCGCCGAGCAGCACCGCGAAGACGAAGCCGCCGAAGCCGCCGATGATGCCGGCCAGCGCCAGCAGTAGGCCCGTGACCAGGCCGATGACAGTGTTGTTCATCGCGGGTGTCCTTCGCTTCGTACGTCCTCGACCGTGACGTGCACCGGTACGGCCAGCTCGGCGGCGAGCGCGGCCCGCACCCGGGCCGCGACCTCGACGACGTTCGCGGGGTAGCGGACGCTGATGTGTACCGCGCAGGCGTCCTCGGTCAACGAGATGCCCGTGACGCGTCGGCCGGGCAGGTAGGTGGCCACCTCGCCGAACTGGCCGCCGTGCAGGTCGGCGACGTCGGGAACGGCCAACACCAGTGCGGCCAGCCGCTCGGCGCGATCGGGTTCCGGCGCGGAGGTCACTGAACCCTCGGCCGGCTTTCGGCTTCCGAGGCGGGCGCGTTCTCGTCGAAGAGCACCACGTCGTAGACGGTGATGTTGACCTCGGTGACCTCGAGGCCGGTCATCCGTTCCACCGCCGCGATCACGTTGCGGCGGATCCCGGCCGCCAGTTCGTGCAGCGCCACGCCGTACTCGGCGACGATGCCGATGTCGATGGCGGCCTGCTTGGCGCCGACCTCCACGGCCACGCCCTGGCCGTGGTTGACGCGGGCCCCGGGGATCCGGTCCCGCAGGGCGCCCACCGCGCGGGCCGTGCCGCCGCCGACGTCGAACACCCCGCTGATCTCACGGGTTGCGATGCCGGCGATCTTCGCGACCACCGCGTCCGCGATGATCGTGCGGCCCTGCGAACTCACCAACTCGGTGGAGCCGGCGGTACCGAACTGTACCGGGCTGTACTGCGTTGGCTGGGATGGTGATTCGGCTCTGCTCGGATCGGTGGTCACAGTGTCAACTGTAGTGAGTGCGGGAGCGCCACGACGCCCCTGAGGCGGAATCACCTACCGTGGAGCCGACCGGCGAGAGGTAAGGAAGTTCGAAGATGGGTCAGACCCAGTCGCAGGCCGCGACACCGGCCGCGCCGGAGGCATCGGCGAGCGGTCACGGACGGGGCAAAGTGGTGACGGCGCTGCTCGTGTTGGCGTGCCTGGTGCTGGCCGGGCTCAGCGGGGCGATGTTGTGGCAGCACCGCACGGCCACCGACCGGGAGGCGGACCGAGAGGCGTTCCTGCGGGCCGCCCGCGACGGCGCGATCGCGGTCTCAACGATCGACCACGACCATGCGGAGGCGGACGTGCAACGCGTCCTGGACCTGTCCACCGGTCAGTTCCGGGACGACTTCCAGGAGCGCTCCGAGGCCTACGTCTCGGTGGTGCAGCGCGCCGAGGTGAGCACCACGGGCGCGGAGGCGTTGGCGGGCATCGAGTCGCAGGATGCCGACCGCGCGACGGTCCTCGTGCAGCTCACCTCCACGGTCAGCAACACCGCCGGGGTGCAGGACCAGACCCGCCCGGTGCGACTGCGGATCACGGTGGACAAGACCGACGGACGGTTCAAGATGTCGGACCTGGAGTTCGTGGCATGAGGGGCGCCTCGACCCACCCGGTCCGTCGCCGGCCGTGGACGCGGATCCTGACGGCCGTCGCCGCCGTTCTCGCGATCCTCGCCGGCGCGCTGTACCTGGGCTGGTACCTGCCCGGTCAGCGGGTCGACGACCGGGCCAGGGCAGAGGCCGCGCAGGCCGCCGCCGACGGCGCCGCGGCCCTGCTGACCTACACCCCGGACAGCGTGGCGGCGGACCTGTCGGCCGCCACGGAGCGGCTCACGGGTGAGTACAAGGACTACTACGGCCGGATCGTGGACTCGGTGATCGTGCCGACGGCCCGGGACCAGAAGATCAGCTCCCACGCCACCGTCACCGGTACCGGGGTCAGTTCGTTCGACGCGGATTCGGCGCAGGTGCTGGTGTTCCTGTCCCAGACGTCCACCTCGGCGGACCGGCCGCAGCCGGTCGCGAACACCGCCGGGGCGGTGGTCGAGCTCAGCCGGGTCGACGGCGACTGGCTGATCTCCCGTTTCGACGTCGGCTGACGGTCTCCGGCCCGCCGTCTGTGGAGGCGACCGGAGGCGGTCTCCCGGCGCGCGCACTACTAGAACGTGTGTCAGTTTGGTTTACTGGTGCCCTCGTAGGTCGCGGGAGAAGATCAGGCGTGAGAGGTTGAGCGGATGAGCAACGGACGAGTCGGTGCAGCGGGTGACGCTCGCGTCGTCGTGGTGGGTGCCGGACTGGCGGGTCTGCGGACCGCGGAGGAGCTTCGGCGGGCCGGGCACGAGGGCGAAGTGGTGCTCGTCGGCGCCGAGACGCACCTGCCGTACGACCGCCCGCCGCTGTCCAAGGAGGTCGTCCGCGGCGAACGCGACGACGTGACCCTGCGGCCGACGGAGTTCTTCGACGAGCAGGCCATCGAGCTGCGACTGGGCTCCGGCGCGGTCGCGCTGGACCCCGCCGCCCGCACCGTCGCGCTGGCCGACGGCACCTCCGTGGACTACGACCACCTGGTGATCGCTACCGGACTGCTGCCGCGGCGGATCCCCGGGCTGCCGGACCTCGACGGCGTGCACGTGCTGCGCACGCTCGAGGACTCGCTCGGCCTGCGTGCGGACCTCGTCCCCGGCCGGACCGCGCTCGTCGTCGGCGCCGGTTTCATCGGCTGCGAGCTCGCGGCCAGCATGCGCAAGTCCGGCCTCGAGGTGATCCTCGTCGAGCCGCAGCCGGCGCCGCTGGCGTCGGTGCTGGGGCCGGAGGTCGGCGCGCTGGTCGGCCGGTTGCACACCGCCGAGGGCGTCGACGTGCGCACCGACACCGGGCTGACCGCGCTGCTGGGCGAGGGCCGGGTGCGCGGCGCGGTGCTCTCGGACGGCACCGAGGTCGCCGCCGACCTGGTGGTCATCGGGATCGGCTCGGTTCCGGTCACCGACTGGCTGGCGGACTCCGGGGTGCGGCTCGCGGAGCGCGCCGACGGCGGCGGGGTGCTGACGGACGAGACGGGACGCACCAGCGACCCGCAGGTGTGGGCGGTCGGCGACGTCGCCGCGTGGCTGCACCGTGACGGAAGCCGGCGGCGCGTCGAGCACTGGAGCAACGCGGGTGAACAGGCCAAGGCCGTCGCCCTCGCGTTGCTCGGCAGCGACAGCGAGGTTGCCGCGCAGGTGCCGTACTTCTGGAGCGACCAGTACGACCTCAAGGTGCAGGCGCTGGGTGAGCCGTCGGCGACGGACACCGTGCACGTGGTGCGCGACGACGGCCGCAAGTTCCTGGCCTACTACGAACGGGACGGCGCACTGGCCGCGGTGGTCGGCTGCGGCCTCGCCGGCCCGGTGATGAAGATGCGGGCGAAGATCGCCGCCGGGGTGCCGATCGCGGAGGTGCTCGAGCCCGCGGGCGTCTAACGTGAGGGGATGATGCGCGGCCGTCGGGCCCTGCCGGAGCTCACGGAACTCACCGCGGCGCACTGGACGTCGGGGGAGAGCGGGCGGCTGTCCGTGCAGCGGTGCGCGCACTGTCTCCGATGGTCGTTCCCGCCGGTGTCACACTGCCGGCACTGCTGGCGTGACGACTTCACCTACGAGCCGGTCACCGGCAAGGGCGCACTGCTCAGCTGGACCGAGGTGTTCGAGTCCGTCGCGTCTGCCCCGCAGCCGCCGTACCTCGTCGCGGTGGTGGAACTCGAGGAGGGGATCCGGCTGTTGCTCGGCCTGACCGACGCCTCGCGGGATGCCCTGCGGGTCGGTGCGCCGACCCGGCTGGTCTTCGAGCCGATCGGCGAGGGGGTCTGGTTGCCGCTGGCCGAACTCGAGGAGTGGGAGCAGCCGGAGGACCGTCTCGAGGCGGTGTCGTGAGCGGCGTCGGCCGATGACGGGCGCCGTGGTCAGCGGGGTGGCCCGGGTGCCGGTCGCGGGCACCGACGGCGCGGTGGCCGCGGTGTTGGGTGCGCTGACCGACGCCGGACTTGCCGGTTCGGCGGTCGAGGGCGTGCTGGTGTGTGGAGTCCCGGCGGTGGAGGGACTCGACCTGGGCTTCGAATTGTCCTGGGCGGCAGCAGAACCGAATCGATTCGCGGTGGTCGCCGGGGTCGCGTCCGCGGCTGCGGTGGTGTCGGCGGGGTTGGCCGCGCACGTGGTGTGTGTGGACGCGGCCGCGCCGGTGCGATTTCTCGGCGCGGGGTCCGGCGGCGCCCCGGAGTACCGGATCGGTGGCCGTGGCACAGCGTCGGGGTGGGCGCAGTGGCATGCGCCCTACGGCGCGGACTCGGTGTTGGTCGAGGTGGCACTGGCCGCCCGGGCGTACGTCGAGCGGTTCGGCCTGACCCGCGCCGAGCTGGCGCAGGTGGCGCTCGCAGCCCACGCCCATGTGGGTGACCCGCTCGGGTTGGCCGAGTACCTGGCGGCGCCGATGCTGGCGGACCCGCTGTGCCGGTACGACCGCGCCACCCCGGTCGCGGGCGCCGCGGCGATCGTGCTCAGTGACGCGGACCTCGCGTCGGACCTGGCAGGCGAGGCCGTGGCGGTGGTGGGCCTCGGGTCCGCCAGGTCCTCGGTTCCGCTGTGGGAACAGCAGCCCGAACCCGACGCGACCGCGATCCACCGGGCGGCCGAGCGGATGTGGCGCAGCACCGGACTCGCCCCCGCCGACGTCGACGTGGCGGTACTCGGCGACGAACTGTCCTTCCTGACGGTGCTCTGGCTGGAGGCGCTCGGCTTCTGCGGGACCGGTGAAGCCCGGTATCTTCTTGGGAGGAAACAGACTTCGCGTGGCCTCGAGGTGGCGGTCAATCCGCACGGCGGCCAGCTCGGCACCGGCGGGTCGGCCGGCCTGGACCTCGTGGTGGAGGCGGTGGCGCAGCTGCGCGGCGGGGCTCCCGCCACCGCGGGCCCCCAGGTGGCGGCGGTGGGACTCGGCGAGGGCACCGTGGCCGGCTGCCTGCTGCTGACGCGCTGACCGCGGTCCGCTTGTCTCGAGTTACGTTAATCTCGACAGTCGAGATAGTTCTTGGTCGAGAGAGTTGGGGTCGTCGGGTTGAACGCGGTCGGCGAACGAGGAGGGCGCGTGGTGGGCAGGCAGGCGACGGGACGGCGCGCCGCGGGCGAACGGGTGGCGGGCTCGGTGGAGTCGGACGGCGCCGATGCCGCGCTGGCGCTCGTCCACCGGTTGCGCGGGCTGGCGTCGGATCTGGACCAGCTCGGTGCCACCTTTGCCGAGCGAAACTCGTTGCACGCCACGGATCTTCGTGCGCTGGTGTTGCTGCTGGACGCCGACCGTGCGCAACTGGCCGCGACCCCCGGATGGCTGGCCGCCCAGCTCGGACTGGGTTCGGCCGCGACGACGGCCCTGCTGGACCGGTTGGAGCGGGCCGGGCACCTGGTGCGGTCGGCCGACCCCGGCGACCGGCGCCGGGTGCTGCTACGGGTCCAGGAGCAGGCGCGGTACCTGGGGTGGTCGTTCTTCGCCCCGCTGGTGGGGCGGGTGGACGCGGCGATGGCGGACTTCGACGCCGACGAGCGTGCCACGGTCGCCCGCTTCCTGGGCGCGATGGACGGGGCGCTGGCGGCGGAACCGGACCGCTCGGACCGGCGGGGCGGCCGCGGCGATAGGTTTGACGGGTGATTGTTGCGCTCATCGACTCCGGCCTGGGGATGCTGCCCACTTCGGCGTGGCTGCGGCGGCTCCGCCCCGACCTCGATCTGCTGCTCTGCCTCGACCCGGACGGGGCGCCCTGGGGTCCGAAGCCGCGGGAATGGGTGATCGAGCGGGCGGTCGGGGCGGCCGAGCGGGCGGTGGGCCTGGGCGCCGAGGTCGTCGTGGTGCCGTGCAACACCGCCAGTGTCACCGCGCTCGAGCACATCAGGGACCGACTCGGCCCCGGCGTCCCGGTGGTGGGGACCGTGCCCGCGATCAAGCCGGCGGCCGCGGTCTCGCGGTCCGTCGCGATCTGGGCGACGGCGGCGACCACCGTGAGTGACTACCAGGCCGACCTGATCGCCCGGTTCGGGAACGGTGCCGTCGTCACCGGGGTGGCCTGTCACGGGTTGGCCGACGCGATCGACCGCGGCGATTCCGGGCGGGTGAGCGCCGCGATCGCCGAGGCGGTCGCGCACACCCCCGCCGGCTGCGACGCCGTGGTCCTCGGCTGCACCCACTACCCGCTGGTCGAGGCGGAGATCGCCGCCCGGCTGCCGGCCGGTGTCACGCTGTTCGACAGCGCGGAGGCTGTGGCGGCGCAGACGGTGCGCCGGATCCAGGCCCTCGGCCGCGACAGCACCGGGGCCGGTGCCGTGTCGGTGCTGCTCAGCGGCAGGCCGGGTGATCTGCCTGCGAGCGCACTGAACTACGACGCGGGCAGGGTGCTCGCGGACCCTACGCGCCTGCCCCGCTGAGCTGGGCCAGGCCCGCGACCACCAGGCGTGCGACGCCGCGCAGGTCCTCGGCGCGGTCCCGGGCCAGTTCGTCGAGGTCGCGCAGGCGGTCGGCGCCGGCGGCGGCGAACATCGCGGCCACCCAGGCGGTGGCGCTCGAGTCGAGCGCCCGGGCAGACGCGGCGAACGGGGAGCTGGCCCGGAGAACCTCGATCGTCGCGTCGTGCAGGTAGCTGCGCAGCCGCCGGAGGTGTTCGCGCACCGCGGGGTGGGTGTCGGCCTCGCGCCAGATGATCACCCGCATCACCGAGGAGTGGTGATCGCGCAGGTTCAGGGCGGCGTCGAGGTTCACCAGCGTCGACTCGGGTTGTCCGGTGACCACCAGGTCGGCCACGTCGGCGAGCGGTTCGGCGGGCAGACGCTCGGTGACCAGTGTCGTCAGCAGCGACTCCTTGGTGGGGAAGTAGTAGAAGACCAGTCCCTTGGGGACGCCGGCCTGTGCCGCGACGGCCGCAGTGGGGGTGGCGTCGAAGCCCCGTGCTGCGAAGAGTTCCTCGGCGGCGTCGAGGATCAGCTTCCTCGCGTCGCCGTCCGCTCTGGCCGTCCGGCGCCGCCGCGGACCCGGCATCGTCAGGTACCTCCGAACGTGAGGGTGGGGCGAGCGGCGGCGCTCGCCCCACGGGATTGTCGTCCTTTCGCTGTGTCGTCGGCGGGGGTCAATGCGCCGCCAGTCCGCCCCGGTGACCGATGTGCATCGGGGAGCTGTCCGGGAGCGCGGCCATCGCCACCACCGCGGTCAGCACGCCGCCCACCCACGAGGTCCATGCGGCGCCTGTCAGGTGCGAGAAGCTGGTGACCCAGGGGGAGATGAACATCAGGACGCCGAGCACACCCATTGCCCAGACGACCATCTCGGTACCGGGGGACGCCAGGTTGGCGAGCCCGGTCACGGCCACGAGCACGCCGAGAACGATCATCGACCACCGCGCGGCGCTGTTGGTGTCAACCCAGATCGGCGAGAGCGCCACAACCGCACCGATCACCACGGCGGCCCAGTCCTGCCACCGAGACCATTCGACCTTCATTTCTGCCTCCTCGACGAGGGAACTCCTGACTCCGGTATAGACCTGATTGACCGGCCGGTCAATGGCCTGGAATCCGGCGCCGACCAGGCCGTCGTGGGACGCTGTGAGGCATGCACGACGAGGTGGTCAGGGCGCTGGGCGAGGTGGCGGACGCGGGCGACGCGCAGCACCTGCAACGGTTCTTCAAGACCGGCCCCGGCGATTACGGCGAGGGCGACCTGTTCATCGGAGTCCGGGTGCCTGCCACCCGGAAGGTCGCCGCGCGGTTCGCGGACCTGCCGCTGCCGGAGATCGACGCGCTGCTCGACAGCCCGGTGCACGAACACCGGCTGGCCGCGCTGCTGATCCTGGTCGGGCGATTCGAACGCGCCGACGCGGTGCGCACGCGAGACGAGGCGGAACGGGAACGGATCGCCGACTTCTACCTGGCCGCGGTGCTGCGCGGGCGGGTGAACAACTGGGACCTGGTCGACAGCTCCGCCGAGCGGGTGCTCGGTGGCTGGCTCTACGACCGGCCCCGGGACCTGGTGTTCACGCTGGGCGACGACGACGACCTGTGGCGCCGTCGGGTGGCGCTGCTGACGACCTTCGGGTTCATCCGGCGGGGCGACGCGTCGACCACGCTCGGGTTGGCGCCGCGACTGCTGGGCGACCGCCGGTACCTCACTCAGAAGGCGCTCGGCTGGATGCTCCGCGAGGTGGGCAAGCGGGTGGACCGGGTGCTGCTGACCGGGTTCCTGGACCGCTACGCCGCGGAGATGGGCGCCGTCGCGCTCAGCGGTGCGACCGAGCACCTCGACGCGGACGCCCGCGCCGGGTACCGGCGCGGGCGTCGACTGGGATCATCGAAAGGCGGGGCTGCGAAGAGCAGTGCCTCGAAGTGAAGTGCCCCGGAGGGCGGGTAGAGCGGGCTGTCAGAACTCGATCTTGACGTGGTCGGAGACCGGGCGGGCCTGGCAGCCGAGGATGTAGCCAGCGGCGATGTCCTCGGGGTCGAGGATCTCGCTGTTGCCCATCTCCACGTTGCCCTCGAGCACGGTGCAGGCGCAGGAGCCGCACTCGCCCTCCTGGCAGGAGTAGGGCACGTCCAGTCCCTTGGACAGCATGATGTCGACGAGCGTCTGCTTGCGCGGCCAGCTCATCTTGTGGGTCTCGCCGTCGAGCTGCACCTCCACGGTGGCGGCGTCGGCGGCCTCCTCCTCGGTGACCTCCTCGACGACGGCGTCCTGGAAGGGGTCGCCGGCGAGCGAGTTGAACACCTCGGCGTGCACCTGGGTGCGCGGGACGCCGGCCTCGGCGAGCGCCTTGTGCACGGTGTCCATGAAGGGGCCGGGGCCGCACATGAACGACTCGTAGCCGCCGAACGGCGTGGCCAGGGTCGCGAACTGGTCCGGCGTCGGCAGGCCCTGCAGGCTCTCCAGCCAGTGGATGACGGTGAGGCGGGTGGGGTACTGGGCGGCGAGGCCGCGCAGCTCGTCGCGGAAGATCACCGACTTCTCGTCGCGGTTGGCGTAGACCAGGACCACCTTGCCGGAGCCTTGGGTGAGCGCCGACTTCAGGATCGACATCACCGGGGTGATGCCGCTGCCCGCGCCCCAGAGCAGGAAGTCGTGGTCGAGCGACTTCGGCGTGAAGACGCCGGACGGCGGCAGCACCTCGATGGTGTCGCCGACCTTGACGTTGTCGCAGAGCCAGTTGGAGCCGTAGCCGTCGGCGGTCCGCTTGACGGTGACCTTGGGCTCGGCGTCGGTGAACGGCGAGCTGGCCAGCGAGTAGCAGCGGGCGACGGAACCGGTCCGGTCGCTGGGGATGCGCAGGGTCAGGAACTGTCCGGGCTTGTAGTCGAACTTGCTGCGCACCTCGTCGGCGACCGCAAAGACCAGCGAGCGCGCGTCGGAGGTCTCCTCGATGACCCCGGACACGGTGAGCACAACCGACCTGGAGCTGTGCGGCACGTCAACAGTGGTCATCGGTGGATCCTCTCAGGGTGAATCTCGAACTGGGCTGAATCTGGAACGTGTTCTAGTTTCGAATCTAGCAGGAAACCATGGAACCAGCAGGATGCTAATTTGCGTCGGCCGATTCCCGATAATCGGGACAAGCTTCACTCACGCGTTCGCGGACCGCTGTCGATCCAGCTGCACGCCGAGTCCGGAGATCAGGGTCTCGACGCCGAAGCGGTAGAAGTCCTGGGCGTGCACCCCGTCCAGGTGCCGGGCCGCCCGGGCGATGGCCTCCGGCAGGCCGGTCCGGTCCGGAATCGTCGGCTCCTGGTCGGCGATCCCGCTGCGGCCGAACAGGTAGGTGTGGATCGCGACGTACGCGAGCAGCACGTTGCGCTCCGAGAACCCCGCGTCGAACAGGATCTCCATCACGAGTTCGATCAGGTGCCGTTGCTTGCGCAGCATCTGCTCGAGCAGCACCTCGCCCAGGCCCGGGTAGCGGGCGAGGCGGTCGTCGATCTGGTCGATCAGGGTCCGCAGCCGGGCCTCCCAGTCCCCGCCGGAGTCCGGTGCGGTGATGTCGGCGAGTGCGGCGGTGGCCACCAGGTCCAGCAGTTCGCGCTTGTCGGAGACGTAGTAGTACGGGGCCATCGCCGAGACGCCCAACTCGCGGGAGAGGCGGCGCATGGAGAGCTTGTCGAGCCCGTCCTCGTGCACCACGCGCAGCGCCGCCGCGACGATCTCTTCCTCGGAGAGGTTCCCGTGTGTGGGGCCGGACACCGGTGCGCCGCCGGCTGTGTTGCGGCCGGCCGGCCGTCCCAGGATCACGGACTTGTCCGTCATCATGTCCTCAGTGATCAACGATCTTGATCATCGGCAGGAAGCGAGCGGTGGCAGCGCACGCTGTGCATTGGGATCGACGGGTTGTCGGCCCCGTTCTCCTATTTTAGGGCCTGTAGACCCCGATGGGGTGGGCTCGGTGGAACTGGTTCGACTTCGTGGGCATTCCGGTCACCTCGGAGGGCGGGGCACGCCGACGGAGGTGAGGGACCCGACGCCGTGGGTCAGCGTCTCGCCGCCCGCGCGCAACAGGTCGGCCAGGTCCAGGGAGTCGTCGGTCAGCCACTGCTCGTACGCGGACAGTGCGACGCCGAGGACCATCCAGCCGACGGTGCGCGGCAGGTGGTCCGTGGCGTCGCAGCCGAGCCGGACGGCCGTGTACTCCGCGATCACGTCGCGCCAGCCGTTGTACATCACCATCGAGTAGGCCTGCAGCGCAGGAGCTTTCAGGATGATCTCCATCCGGCTCCGATGCAGCGGGGCCACATCCGGCGGGAACCGGTTGAACTCCAGCAGCGCGGTGGTCAGGCCCTCGGCGAGCTGGATGTCGTCGGGCAGCGCGGCGAGCAGCGAGCGCATGTCGGCCAGGTGGTTGTCGAAGTCGCCCCACGGGATGGCGTTCTTGGACGGGAAGTAGCGGAAGAACGTCCGTCGCGCGATGCCGGCGGCCTCGGCGATCTGGTCGACGCTGGTCTCCTCGAATCCGTGTGCGGCGAACAGTTCGATGCCGACGGAGCTGATCCGTTCGCGCGTGGTCGACGGTCGCCGACCCGTGCGACCTCGCGTGGTGCTGGGACTTTCCGCCAATTTCGCCTCCGGGCTTTCATTATGCACTCGATGCCATTATTGTCGTGAGCCGAGTCACAGTGGTACTCGCTGAGACCGTCGATCACCCTGACACAGGAGGTAAGCCAGATGGCCGACCATCGCGAAAATGCCGTTGCCGAGACCGAGCTCGTCCAGGAGTCGCTCGTGGAAGAGGTCTCGATCGACGGCATGTGCGGCGTGTACTGATCGTGGATCTTGACACCGGGTGGTCTCTCCACCCGCAGGTGGCGCTTCGCCCCGAGCCATTCGGGGCGTTGCTCTACCACTTCGGCACCAGGAAGCTCTCGTTCCTGAAGAACACCGTCATCGTCGGCATCGTCACCTCGCTGGCGGAGCACCCCGATGCCCGGACCGCGATCCGGGCCGCCGGGATCGACGACGCCCAGGTGGACACCTACGCGCGCGCCCTGGCCACCCTGGCCGAGTCGCAGATGATCGTGCGGGCTCCGGCCGGCGCGACGACCGCAGCCTGACGCTGCTCCAGCCCCGCACGTCACCGACATTCTCCCCTCGCGAGGACACCAAGCCCATGACCTCCATGCTCGATCGCCCCGCGCCGGCCCCCGTCGGCCGCCTGGTCGACCAGTTCGAACTCGGCCTCGACGCCCCGATCTGTCTGACGTGGGAACTCACCTACGCCTGCAACCTCTCGTGCGTGCACTGCCTGTCCTCCTCCGGTCGTCGCGACCCGCGTGAGCTGTCCACCGAGCAGTGCAAGTCGATCATCGACGAGCTGCAGCGGATGCAGGTGTTCTACGTCAACATCGGCGGCGGCGAGCCCACGGTCCGCTCGGACTTCTGGGAGCTGGTCGACTACGCGACCGACCACCAGGTCGGCGTCAAGTTTTCCACCAACGGCGTCAAGATCGACAAGAAGGTCGCCGCCCGCCTGGCCGCCAGCGACTACGTCGACGTGCAGATCTCCATCGACGGCGCCACCGCGGAGGTCAACGACGCGGTCCGCGGCCCCGGGTCCTTCGCGATGGCCGTCCGCGCGCTGGAGAACCTCGCCGAGGCCGGGTTCAAGGACGCGAAGATCTCGGTCGTCGTCACCCGCCACAACGTGTCCCAGCTGGACGACTTCAAGGCGCTCGCCGACAAGTACGGCGCCACCCTGCGGATCACCCGGCTGCGCCCGTCCGGCCGCGGCGCCGACGTGTGGGACGACCTGCACCCCACCGCCGGCCAGCAGCGTGAGCTCTACGACTGGCTCGTCGCCAACGGTGACGGGGTGCTCACCGGCGACTCGTTCTTCCACCTGTCCGCGTACGGCGACGCCCTGCCCGGGCTCAACCTGTGCGGCGCCGGCCGGGTGGTGTGCTTGATCGACCCCGTCGGCGACGTGTACGCGTGCCCCTTCGCGATCCACGAGCAGTTCCTGGCCGGGAACATCGTGAGCGACGGCGGATTCCAGCACGTCTGGCAGCACTCGGAGCTGTTCGCGGACCTGCGCTCCCCGCAGACCGGCGGTGCCTGCACCAAGTGCAGCCACTACGACGCCTGCCGCGGCGGCTGCATGGCGGCAAAGTTCTTCACCGGCCTGCCGATGGACGGCCCCGACCCGGAGTGCGTCATCGGCAACGGCGAGGCCGCGCTGGCCGCCGACCGCGGCGAGCTGCCGAAGTCCCACGTGGACCACTCGCGCACCGGACAGCGTCGTACCCCGCGGGCACCCGTGCCGCTGCAGCTGATGGTCCGCCCCCCGGCCAAGATCTGTGACGAAAACCCGCTCGCGGGAATGGAATAGAGGATTCTCTTCATGGCTAAGAACGCCTGGTTCGAAACCGTGGCCGAGGCGCAGCGACGCGCCCAGAAGCGGCTGCCGAAGTCCGTCTACATGGCGCTGGTCGCCGGGTCCGAGAAGGGACTGACGGTCGACGACAACATCGCGGCCTTCAGCGAGCTCGGCTTCGCCCCGCACGTCGCGGGACTGCACGACAAGCGGGAGATGGCGACCGAGGTCATGGGGCAGCCCATCTCGATGCCCGTGCTGATTTCGCCGACGGGCGTGCAGGCCGTCCACCCGGAGGGCGAGGTCGCGGTGGCCCGCGCCGCCGCCGCCCGCGGGGTCGCGATGGGACTGAGCTCGTTCGCGAGCCGCTCCATCGAGGACGTCGCCGCGGCCAACCCGCAGACGTTCTTCCAGATGTACTGGGTGGGCGACCGCGACACCCTGGTCCAGCGCATGGAGCGGGCCCGCGCGGCCGGCGCCACGGGTCTGATCATGACCCTGGACTGGTCGTTCTCGATGGGGCGGGACTGGGGCAGCCCGGCCATCCCGGAGAAGATGAACCTCAAGGCGATGATGCAGAACGCGCCGGAGGCCATCATGCGTCCGCGCTGGCTGATGGACTTCGCCAAGACCGGCAAGGTCCCGGACCTGACGACGCCGAACCTGATCAAGCCCGGCCAGCCGGCGCCCACCTTCTTCGGCGCGTACGGCGAGTGGATGGGCACGCCGCTGCCCACCTGGGAAGACGTCGCCTGGCTGCGCGAGCAGTGGGGCGGGCCGTTCATGCTCAAGGGCGTCATGCGTGTCGACGACGCGAAGCGCGCCGTCGACGCCGGTTGCTCCGCGATCTCCGTGTCCAACCACGGCGGTAACAACCTCGACGGCACCCCCGCCCCGATCCGGGCGCTGCCGGCGATCTCCGAGGCCGTGGGCGACCAGCTCGAGGTGCTCCTCGACGGCGGCATCCGTCGTGGCAGTGACGTCGTCAAGGCCCTCGCGCTCGGTGCCAAGGCCGTGATGATCGGCCGCGGCTACCTCTGGGGTCTCGCGGCGAACGGCCAGGCCGGCGTCGAGAACGTCCTGGACATCCTGCGCAGCGGCATCGACTCGGCCGTGCTGGGTCTCGGGCACTCGTCGATCGCGGAGCTGTCCCCGTCCGACCTGGTGATCCCGGCCGACTTCCGCCGCGACCTCGGCGTCTAGGACGCCGCGGGCCGTGACGATACGGCTCACCGAACCGATCACCCTGGCCGGGCGTACCGCACCGGCCAGGGTGATCTTCGGTCCGCACGAGACGAATCTCGGTGTCGGCCGGTCACTTTCCTCCGCGCACGTCGCGTACTACGGCCGGCGCGCCCGGGGCGGGGCAGGCGTCGTGGTCACCGAGGTGGCGTCCGTGCACTCCGGCGACTGGCCGTACGAGCGGGCCCCGCTGGCCGCCGACTGCGGACCGGGCTGGCGGGCCGTCGTGGACGCCTGCCGCCCGCACGGGACGCTCGTGCTCGCCGGTCTCGGCCACACCGGGGGGCAGGGCTCGAGTGCCTACTCCCAGTCGGTGCTGTGGGGCCCCTCGCCCGTCGCCGACGTGGTCACCCGCGAGCTCCCGGCCCAGTTGGAACAGGCCGAGATCGACGCGGTGGTCGCGGGATTCGCCGCCGCCGCCCGCACCGCCCGCGCCGCGGGGGTGGACGGCGTCGAGATCGACGCAGGCCCGCGCGCGCTGCTGCGCCAGTTCCACTCCGGCCTGACCAACACCCGGGCCGACGAGTACGGCACGGACCGACTGCGGCTCACCCGGGAGGTGCTCGCCGCGGTCCGCGCCGAACTTGGCCCGGACCGGGTCCTCTCGTTGCGGCTGAGCTGCGACGAGTCGGCGCCGTGGGCCGGCGTCACCCCCGAGATCGCGGCGGGACAGGCTCGGGCCCTTGCGAATTCGCTCGACCTGCTGGTGGTGGTGCGGGGCGGCCCGATGTCCGTGCCGGACTACCGTCCGGACGCCCACACGGCCCCGATGTTCAACGTGAAACTCTGCGAGCAGATCCGGTCGGCGGTCGGCGGCGCCGTCCCGATCGTCCTGCAGGGCAGCGTCGTCGACGCCGAACAGGCCCGGCAGGCGCTCGACGCCGGGGTCGCGGACGCGGTGGAGATGACCCGCGCGCAGATCGCCGACCCGGACCTGGTGGCGACCGTCCGGGCGGGGGAGCGGCCGCGACCCTGCGTGCTCTGCAACCAGGCCTGTCTGGTCCTGGACCCGATGAACCCGCTGGTGGGTTGCATCGGCAACCCCGAGGCCGGTCAGGAGGGCGCCGAAGTCGCTGCGCCGCAAGCGGACCCCGCACCGGTGCTGGTGGTCGGCGGCGGTCCTGCGGGCCTGGAGGCGGCCCGGGTCCTGGCCGGACGCGGCCACCGCGTGCGACTGGTCGAGCGGTTCGAGCGACCGGGCGGCATGGTGTCCACGGTCGCGGTCGGCGTCGGCCGCGAACGGCTCACCGAGCTCACCGACTGGCTCGCGGCGCGGTGCCGACAGCTCGGTGTCCGGTTCGAGACCGGCCGGGCCGCGTCGGCGGCGGACCTGGACGCGGCCGCCCGTGCCGGCGAGCGGGTGGTGCTCGCGACCGGCAGCACCACCCGGCCCTGGGACGGCGACCGTGAGGACGACGCGGTGATCGTCCCCGCCGCGGCGGTGCTCGGCGGGTGCGGGTTGCCCGACGGGCCGGTGCTGGTGTTCGACCCGGTCGGCGGGCCGGCCGCGGTCGCGGTCGCGGAATGGCTTGCCGCGCCGGGTCGCAGCGTCGCGCTGCTGACCCGCGACCCGGTGGTCGGCACCCAGCTGGGCCGCACGGGCGACCTCGCGCCGGCCAACGTCCGGCTGCAGCGCGCCGGGGTGGCCCGGCACCTGTACTCGCGGATCTGCGCGGTCGGCGCGGCGGCCGTGGTAATCGAGGACGTGCACACCGGGGTCCGGCGGTCGGTGCCGGCGGTGGCCGTCGTCGACTGCTCGCCCGGCCTGCCCGACGACGCGCTGCACCGCCCCGGCGTCACGTTGTCGGCCGGGGACGCCGTCGCGCCGCGCACCGTCGCCGAGGCCGTGCGCGAGGGCCGTGCCGCCGCCGTCGGGATCGGTGCCCGATGACCGGGACGGGGCGGGGCGGCGACTGTCCGAGGCTGCTCAGCCCGCTGTCGCTGGGGCCGGTGACCCTGCGCAACCGGGTGGTGTTCGCCGCGCACCTGACCAACAGCGCGGTCGACGGCCTGCCCACCGCCCAGCACGCCGCCTACTACGCGGCGCGGGCCCGCGGCGGCGCCGGCCTGGTCGTCACCGAGGAGCACTGCGTGCACCCGACCGACCGGCCGTACGAGAAGCTGATCGCCGGGTACCGACCGGAGGTCGTCGACGGGTACCGGCGGATCACCGACGCCGTCCACGCGCACGGCACGGTGATCCTCGCGCAGCTCAACCACAACGGGGGCCAGGGCACCGGGATGTACACCCGGCTGCCGGTGTGGGCGCCGAGCCCGATCCCGGACCCGCTGTTCCGGGAGGTGCCCAAGGCCGTCGACGAGTCCGAGATCGCGGAACTGGTCGCGGGCTACGCGCTGGTCGCGGCGCACTGCCGCAGCGGCGGCTTCGACGGCGTCGAGATCCAGTGCTCGCAGTCCTCGATCCTGCGGGCCTTCCTCTCGCCCGACGCGAACCGGCGCACCGACCGGTACGGCGGGTCGCTCGCCAACCGGGCAAGGTTCCTGCTCGCCGTGGTGAAGTCGGTGCGCGCCGCGCTCGGCCCGGATCTGGTGCTCGGCGTGCGCCTGACCGGGGAGGAGGGGATCGCCCGGGGCATTCACCTCGACGAGGCGGTGGCGGTCGCCGCAATGGTCGAGGCGACGGGGATGGTGGACTACCTCAACACGTCGATCGGCATGGCCACCGAGAGCCTGCACCTGATCGAGGCGTCGATGGCGGTGCCGCGCGGCTACTCGCTGTTCATCCCCAGCGCGATCCGGCGGCGCGTGCAGCTCCCGGTGGTCGGCGTCGGCCGCTTCACCGGGCCGGAGCAGGCGGAGCGGGCGCTCGAAGAGGGGCACTGCGACCTCGTCGGGGTGGTCCGCGGGCAGATCGCCGACCCGGACTTCGCGGCGAAGGCGACGGCCGGTGCCGCGGCGGAGATCCGGACCTGCCTGTCCTGCAACCAGGAGTGCGTGGGCCGGGTGGGGCTGAACCGGTGGCTGGGGTGCGTCGAGAACCCGCGGGCCGGCAGGGAATCGGTGCCGCTGCCGATGCCGCGGCGACGGGGCCTGCGGGTGTGCGTGGTCGGCGGCGGCCCGGCCGGGCTGCAGGCGGCGGCGACCGCGGCCGAACGCGGCCACCGGGTGACGGTCTTCGAGCGCGGCGCGCTGCTCGGCGGTCAGGTGCGCACCGCCGCGGTGGGGGCGGGGCGGTCGGAACTGTTGGAGATGGTGCGCGGTCTCGCCGCGCAGTGCGCCCGGCACGGTGTGGAGATCCGGACCGGGTGCGAGGCGAGCGCCGAGGTGCTGCGCGAGGAAGGCCCCGACGTGGTGCTGCTGGCCACCGGCGCCCGGCCGCGGCGGCCCGTGTGGGCGGGCGACCTGGCCGCGGTGGTGGACGTCCGGGACGTGCTCGAGGGTCGCGTCACGCCCGCCGGCCGGGTGCTGCTGATCGACGAACTGGGGTTTCACCAGGGCACCTCGACCGCGGAGCTCCTGGCGCAGCGCGGCTGCGAGGTCACCCTCGCCACCAACGCGATGGTGGTGGGGCAGGACCTGGGACTGACGCTGGACATGGAGGGCTGGCGCGCACGGGCGCACCGGCTCGGCGTCGACACGCTGACCGACGTGGTCCCGATGGCGGCGACGGCCGAGGGCGGGGGAGTGCGGGTGAGCCTGCTGCACCACCCGACCGGCCGGACCCGCGAGCACGTCGTCGATGCGGTGGTGTGCTCGGTGCACCAGGAGCCGGTGGATGAGCTGTGGAAGACGCTGTCCGGCAGCGACTTCGAGGTGCACCGGATCGGCGACGCGCTGGCGCCGCGGCGGGCGAATGCCGCGGTGGTCGAGGGCCATCGGGTCGCCGTCGCCCTGTAGTCCCGCCGGTGGTCGTGGGGACCCACCACTCACTCGGGCTTGGCCGAGGCCGTCTGGAGCAGGCCCCAACTGAACCGTGCCTCGCAGGCGGTGCCGTCCGCGACGGTGAACTCGGCGGTGGCGTGGCTCGGCACCGTGCCGCCCGACATCCGGAAGCGGACGGGTCCGCAGGCACGTTCGAGATCGTCGATGGTCACCAGCCACGGTCGCAGGTCCGCCGGTTCGGTGATGGTCGGCGCGACAGAGTCCGCGCCCCGGACGAGGCGCTCGTCGACCACCTCGCCGCCGGGGCCGAAGGTGATCTGGAACTGCAGGCCCGGCCACAGCGGCATGGTCCAGCCCTCGACTGCCAGGTCGCCGCCGAGAGCGGTGGGCCGGGTCCCGGTCACGTCCGGGCGGCCGAGCGCCATCCGGTAGCGGCYGGCGCCGTCCGGGAAGTTGCCGCGTAGTCCACGTTGCCACTGTGCGTGCGCGGCGCGGGCGTCGGTACCGCTCTTGCCGAGGTTCTTCAACGCCGACCCGACGAGGGACGGCTGATGGTCGTCCATCCGTCGCAGCAGCATCAACTCGAAGTTGACGACACCGAAACCCGCCAGGGGCATACGTTCCAGAATCATCTGCCCTCCTGTGACATTGGGGAACAACGCAATTGGGTAACACTCTGACGTCGGGGTGCTGCGACGTCGGGGTACAAGGGGGTGAGTCAGATTCCGGTGTCGGCATCCCCGGGCAGCACCCGCTGCGGCGTCTGCGTGAAGATCCACCCGCCGTCCGAGGCGGGGGTCAGCACCCACACGACGTCGTAACGGTCCTCGGGCCAGGGGTCGGGAACCGGACGATCCGCGCCGCCGAGTGCGTCGACGATGTCGGGGATGTACTCGCGCTGCCAGGAGATCAGGACAGGGCCGCCGGTTCGGGTGACCTCCTCGGCGAGGTCCGTCACGTCGTCACGCCCGAACCGGGTGTCCACGTCGAGGTCGAGTCGCTGCGCCAGCGGCGAGATCGTCTGCAGCGACCGCTTGCTGCCCTTCTTCGTGCTCGGCGTCGAGGCGAACAGTGCGCGCGGCCGCACGAGCGGCGATCCGGGCTCACCCGCGCCCGCGGCGAACAGGTCGGTGAGTGCGGCGGCCCGCCGCCACCCGGTCGCGGTGAGGGACTCGTCGCACCGGGCGCCGTCGGCGTCGATGCCGGGCTCGGAACCGGCGTCCTCGTCGGGTCGTTCGGCGTGCCGCACGAGCATGATCGTCGTCGTCGGGACGGTCCGGTCCTTGGCCATGGCGCCATTGTCCACCCGGGGACGGGCTTCCGGAGCTGCCGTCGCCGGCCGCGGTAGCGGAATGCTGGTTCCGGTTAGGCTGCTACTGTGCGGCATGCGGAATATTGGTTCCGCTTGTCCTCGATGGGAGTCAGGGTTCCGATGCGCAAGGCGACCTCCGGACGGCGTGCGGGCACGCCGTACCAGGTGACCTATCTGGTCCTCGCCGTGGCGATCACGGCCTACTCGCTGTTGCAGTCGCTGGTCGCGCCGGTGCTGCCGCTGCTGCAGGTGGAGTTGCACACCGACCAGAACGCGGTGACCTGGATGCTGACCGCGTACCTGCTGTCCGCGGCGGTGGCCACCCCGATCCTCGGCCGGGTCGGCGACATGGTGGGCAAGAAGAAGGTGCTCGCATCGGTCCTGCTCGTCGCGTGCCTCGGCTCCGTTTTCGGCGCGGTGGCGGAGTCGATCGGGGTGATGCTCGTGGCCCGGGCGGTCCAGGGGATAGCCGGCGGCGTCATCCCGCTCGCGTTCGGCATCGTCCGTGACGAGTTCCCGCGCGAGAAGGTCTCCGGCGCCGTGGGCGTGGTCTCGGCGTTGGTCGGGGTCGGGGGCGGACTGGGTCTGGTCCTGGGCGGCCCGATCGTGGACGCTCTCGGGACCAGTTGGCTGTTCTGGATCCCCGCGATCGCGTTGGCCGTGTCGGCGGTCGGCACGGTGGTTGCCGTGCCCGAGTCGCCGGTTCGGACGCCGGGCCGGGTCAGCTGGCTCGCGGCCGTGCTGCTCTCCGGGTGGCTGGTCGCACTGCTCGTCGCGGTGAGCGAGGGATCCCGGTGGGGATGGACGTCCGGCGCGGTCCTCGGCCTGCTCGCATCGGCGGTGGTGCTCGCCGCCGCCTGGTCCGCGGTGGAACGACGCGACGCCAGCCCGCTGATCGACATGGAGATGATGCGCATCCCGGCGGTGTGGACGACAAATCTCGCCGCGCTGTTCATCGGTATCGGGATGTACCCGGTCTTCGCCTTCCTGCCCGCGTTCCTGCAGACCGACCCGGGTGCCGGCTACGGCTTCGGCTCGAGCATCGTCGAGTCGGGGCTGATCGTGCTGCCGCTGTCGCTGACCTTCCTCCTGGCCGGCATCTGCTCGGGCCGCCTGTCGCACCGCTTCGGGGCCAAGGCCGTGCTGGTCACGGGCGCGGCCACGGCCGGCGGAGCCTTCCTGGTCCTGGTGTTCTCGGGGTCGGCGATGGGGGGCGTAGTGGTCTCGATGGTGTTGATGGGGACGGGATTCGGGCTCGCCTTCTCGTCGATGTCGAGCATCATCGTGCACGCGGTGCCGACTCACCAGACCGGTGCGGCCAGCGGCACCAACGCCAACATCCGGACGATCGGCGGCGCCCTCGGGTCCGCGCTGACGGCCAGCGTGGTCACCGCCCATGTCCAGCCGAGCGGTGTCCCCGCCGAATCCGGCTACACCGCCGCCTTCGCGGTGATGGCGGTGGCGGTGCTCCTCGGCGGGCTCGCGGCCCTGCTGATGCCGCCGCGCCGTGCCCCGGACGAGGTCCTGGTCAGCCACGTCCCGGCGAAGGTCCCAGCGGCGGCCTGACCGGCGGACCTACCATGGCAACCGAGATGACAACGCACAGTGAGACGACGCCGGGCGGAGCGGCCACGGACAGGCCGCTTCGGAAGGACGCCGCGGAGAACCGGACGCGCATCCTCGAGGCCGCTGGTCGCGTCTTCGCCACCTGCGGCGTCGAAGCCGGGGTGGAGGAGGTCGCCCGCGTCGCGGGTGTCGGAGTGGGCACGCTGTACCGGCGGTTCCCCAGCAAGCAGGCGCTGATCGACGAACTCGTCGGGCAGCACCGCAGGGAACTCGTACAGATCGCCCGAGCGGCGGCCGACAACCCGGACGGGACGGGTCTCGAAGAGTTGGTGCGCGCCACCGGCGAACTGCAGGTAGGGAAGTCGGGTTGCCTGCCACGGCTGTGGAACCACTCCGACGCGGAACCGGAGGCCATCGAGGAGTTCCGGACCCACCTCGCCGAACTGCTCGGGCAGGCGCAGCGGTGCGGGCGGATCCGAGAGGACGTCACCCACTCGGACATCACGACACTGTTCTGGGCGTTGCGGGGCGTCACCGAATCCTCGTATGCCGTCGCACCGAATGCGTGGCGCCGGCACCTGGAGATCGCGTTCGCCGGGATGAGGCCGGTGGAGGGCGGAGCCTTCAGCGCGCAGTTGCAGGAGCGGCCGCTCACCGTCGCGCAGATGCGGAAGATCAGCAAGTGACCGGGGCGCTCGTGCGGTCGAGTCCGGTGTGGTGCCTCGCCGACCTCCGGAGGCCGGACGCGGATCGGTCATTTGCGACGCGAACGACTGCCGGGTAAAGCTGTCCTCGGCCAGGAGGCCGAGATCCGACGTTCGAGTGTCGGGTCTGTCGTGGAACCAGGTGACACGTGGTCGCCGGACGAAGGATGGAGTTGG
The DNA here is from genome assembly GCF_056401315.1 of Rhodococcus sp. P4_F5. NCBI lineage: Bacteria > Bacillati > Actinomycetota > Actinomycetes > Mycobacteriales > Nocardiaceae > Rhodococcus > Rhodococcus sp. P4_F5. Next base: position 41,684 of record NZ_JBFUJP010000012.1, read on the forward strand.
TCATGAGTTCTCCCGAGCCGATTGTCGTTGTGGACGGGGCGCGCACCCCGGTCGGTAGCTTCGGCGGTGTGTTCAAGGACGTGCCCGCGCACGAGCTGGGCGCGACCGCGGCGAAGGCCGCACTCGCGCGCGCCGGCGTGGCGCCGGAGGACATCGACGAGGTGGTCATGGGCTGCATCGGGCAGGTCGGGCCCGACGCCTACAACGCCCGACGGGTCGCGCTGGCCGCCGGACTGCCGGTCTCCACCCCGGCCTACACCGTCAACCGGCTGTGCGGTTCGGGCCTGCAGGCCGTGTGGTCCGCGGCGATGCAGATGCGCTGGGGCGGCGTCGATTTCGCGCTCGCCGGCGGCGACGAGAACATGTCGCGGATGCCGTTCTACGACTTCGGCGCCCGTAACGGCTACAAGCTCGGCGACCGCACGCTGGTCGACGGCACGGTCGGCATGCTCACCGACCCGTTCCACAACGTGCACATGGGCGTGACCGCCGAGAACGTCGCCACCAAGTACGGGGTCAGCCGGATCGAGCAGGACGAGTTCGCCGTCGAGTCGCAGCGGCGCGCCGCCACCGAGGCCGCCAAGGCGGCCTTCGCGGAGGAGATCACCCCGGTCGAGATCGGTGGCCGCAAGCCGGTCACCGTCGACACCGACGAGCACCCCAAGCCGGGCACCACCGTCGAGACACTCGGCAAGCTGCGCGCGGCGTTCGTGAAGGACGGCACCGTCACCGCAGGCAACGCGTCGGGCATCAACGACGGCGCCGGCGCCCTGGTGCTGGCCACCCAGTCCGCCGCGCAGGAGAAGGGGCTCACCGGCCTGGTCACCATCGAGGCGGTCGCGACCGGTGCGCTGGAGCCGGAGCTGATGGGCTACGCCCCGGTGCTGGCGCTGCGGAACCTGTTCGAGCAGACCGGCACCACCCCGGCCGACATCGGCGTCGTGGAACTGAACGAGGCCTTCGCCTCGCAGGCGATTGCGACCATCCGCGACGCGGGCCTGGACCCGGAGAAGACCAACCCGTACGGCGGCGCGATCGCGCTGGGGCATGCGGTCGGTGCCACCGGCGCAATCCTCAGCCTGCGGGTGGCCAAGGACATGGTCCGGCGCGATCTCGAGCTGGGCATCGTCACCATGTGCATCGGTGGCGGTCAGGCTCTGGCGGCGCTCTTCCGTCGGATCTAATTGACAGCAAAGCTGTGTTGATCGTGTGAAGAAGTCCACTTCGCGAGGCTTGAGTATCGAACTTTAGTCAATTAGGCTGCCTAAAAGGTTCGTACGAAGGGTTGGCGTAATGGGCGACGGCACGACAGGTTCGGTCCCGGAGAGCACGGGTGCCCACGGCGCGGACATTCCGGTGTCCCCCGAGGTCCTTGCTCTCCGGGACGACATCACGACGTTCTTCCGGAGACTGCGCAAGGAGCGCGCCGACCACAAGCTCACCCCCTCGCAGTTGCAGGCGCTCGCGCACCTCGAACGGGAGGGCCCGATGACGGCCCGGGTGCTGGCCGACTTCGAGCAGGTGACCCCGCAGTCGATCGCCCGCACCCTGGCCCTGCTCGAGGACGGCGCGATGGTGACCCGCGGTCCGGATCCCGCGGATGCCCGCGCCAGCCTGGTCTCGCTGACCGAGTCCGGCCGGCGGATGCTCATCGAGGACCGGGAACGCCGCTCGCTGTGGCTGGCCGAGGTGCTCGAGAGCGAATGCACCACGCACGAACGCGAGCTTCTCTTCCTGGCCGGGCGGATCCTGCGCGACCTCGGCGTATCCGGCCCGGCGTCCGGCGGGCGCGGGTGAGCACGACGACCGCGACCACCGTGGCCGCCGCGCCGGTCGCGGCGCGGGCGGTGCCGCGGTCCATCTCGTTCGGACTGGGCTCCGGCGCGATGCTGCAGGCACTCAACTCGTCGATGATCGCGGTGGCCATCGTGGGCATCGCGGCGCACTTCGGGTCCACCTCGGGAATCGCGTGGGTGATCTCCGGTCTCTACATCGCGACCGCGGTGACCTCGCCCGTCGCGGGCACCCTGGCGGCCCGGATCGGCCCGCGGAAGGTCTACCTCGCGGGACTGGTCCTCATCGCGGTGGGGGCCGTGCTCGGGGCGATGGCGCCCACGCTCGGGTGGTTGATCTTCGCGCGGATCCTGCTCGGGATCGGCACTTCCAGTCAGTACCCGGCCGCGATAACGATCGTCCGGATGATCGCCGACCGCCGGGGCGGTCAGACCGGGTCGGCGCTGGCGGTGCTCAACGTCTGCTCGCAGGCGATGGTCGCCTTGGGTCCGACCGTCGGCGGTGTGCTGGTCGGGCTGTTCGGGTGGCAGTCGATCATGTGGGTGAACCTGCCCCTGGTGCTGATGACCGCGGTCTGGGTCCTTTCGGTGGTGCCGAAGGATCCGGTGGGAGCGTCCGGCGCCGGCGGTCTACGGTCCGCGCGGGCACGTCGGGACTTCCTTCGGTCCCTGGATCCGGTCGGCATGCTCGCCTTCCTCGGGGTCATCACCGCCACGATGTTCTTCCTGCTCTCGCTGACCACCGATCCGCTCTGGCCGCTGGTGCCGGTGCTCGCCGGGCTGACCGCCGCGTTCGTCCGCTGGGAGCTGCGGGTCCCGGCGCCGTTCATCGACGTCCGCACGGTCGCGCGAAATCGCGCGCTGTGCCTCACCCTCGGCCGGACGCTGCTCACCTACACGGCCTTCTACTGCGTCTTCTTCGGTCTGCCGCAGTGGCTGCAGGGCGCCCGTGGGTTCTCCGCCGGCACCGCCGGTCTGCTGATGTTGCCGATCGCCGGCGTCGGCATCGGCGCGACCATCCTCGCGACGCGACTGTACGGGGCGCGAGGTGCGCGACCCGTTCTGTTCGTCGGCACCCTCGGCCTCACCGTGGGCGGCCTGGCGCTGGTCTTCCTCGGGAGCACCTCGACCCCGGTGGTCGTGCTCGTGCTGGTCGCCTGCGTGCTCGGAATCCCCAACGGGTTCAACAACATGGGCAACCAGAACGTGATCAACGCGGTCACCGGTGTGCGCGAGGTCGGCACCGCGCTCGGGATGTACCGCACGGTCCAGTACATCGGCGCCAACCTGGCCGCCGTGGTGATCGAACTGACCACCCGCGGGGTGGTCGGGGACGAGGGCCTGCACCGCCTCGGGGCGGTGATCGCGGTGATCGGCGTGGTGCTGCTGGTGGGTGTGATCGGCTCGCGCACACTGCGTATGCCTGCCCCCGTGCTCGACGCCGGCGCGAGGGTGAGGGCCGGGTCGGAGGCGTAGCGGTCGGCCGCCGGGGCTGCGCACTAGCATTCGGGGCATGCCCAACCACCTCGCCGACGCCACCTGGCCGGACGTCGGGGCACGGCGGCCCGCGCTGGCGGTGCCGGTCGGGTCGCTCGAACAGCACGGCCCGCATCTGCCGTTGGACACCGACACCCGGATTGCCACGGCGGTCGCGGCCGCCCTGCCGGGGTTCGCGCTCGCGCCTGCCATCGCCTACGGGGCCAGCGGCGAGCACGAGGGGTTCGCGGGCACGGTCTCGCTCGGCACGTCGGCGCTGCAGGTGACGGTCGTCGAGTACGGCCGTTCGGCGTGTCGCTGGGCCCCGCGCGTGTTGCTCGTCAACGGCCACGGCGGCAATGCGCCCGCCCTCGCCGAGGCGGTTGCGTTGCTGCGTTACGAGGGCCGGGACGTGGCCTGGGTGCCCTGTTCGGTGCCCGGCGCGGACGCCCATGCCGGACGCACCGAAACGTCACTGCTGCTGCACCTTTCGCCGGACGTCGTGCGTCCTGACCTGGCCGAACCCGGAGATCGCCGGCCGATCGGGGAGATCCTGCCCGCGCTGCGCGAGGGCGGCGTCGCGGCGGTCAGCCCCAACGGGGTGCTGGGCGACCCGACGGGATCCACGGCGGCCGAAGGGGCACTGGTGTTCGAGCAGATGGCGGCCCGTTGCCGGGCCGCCGTCGACCGCTGGAAACCCGATGCCAACGGGATGTTGCGGTGAGAGCAGATCCGAATACGATCACCTGATGCGTCAAGCCCGGCTACCCGACGGATTCGGGGTGCGGATCGACCCGAGAGTGCGTGCCTTCTCCGGGGGACAGGTCCTCATCGGCGGTACCCCCACTCGCATGCTCAAGCTCGCGCCCACCGCCGCCGCGATGATCGGCGACGGCTACCTCAAGGTGGTGGACTCGCAGTCCGCCGCGGTCGCGCGGCATCTCCTGGACTCCGGGGTGGCCAATCCGCGGCCGATGAGTTCACCGTCGATCCGGGACGTCACCGTGGTCATCCCGCTCCGTAACAATGCGGCGGGCCTGAACCGGTTGCTGCCCGCCCTGCGCGGACTCGAGGTCATCGTTGTCGACGACGGCTCCGACACCCCGGTGACGCCGCCGCCGGTCACCGACGGACGCGGCAGCGTGCGGGTGCTCCGACACGAGACCTCGCAGGGGCCGGCCGCCGCTCGGAACACCGGAATCGACGCCGTGACAACCGAATTCGTGGCGCTGCTGGACTCCGACGTGGTGCCGCGGTCGGGCTGGCTGGACGCGATGCTCGGTCACTTCAGCGACCCCGGGGTGGCAATGGTCGCCCCGCGGATCGTCGCGCTGGTGCCCGAGGGTGGCGTGATCGCCCGCTACGAGCATGCGCGGTCCTCCCTGGACCTGGGCCGAAAGGAGGCCTCGGTGCGGGCCGGCGGCGCGGTGTCCTACGTGCCCAGCGCCGCGATGGTGGTGCGGCGCTGCGCCCTCGACGACTGCGGCGGGTTCGACACCTCCATGCACGTCGGCGAGGACGTCGACCTGTGCTGGCGCCTGCACGACGCGGGCTGGCGCCTGCGCTACGAGCCGATCGCCCGGGTCGCGCACGACCACCGGGTCTCGTTCCGGAACTGGTTCGGCCGCAAGGTGTTCTACGGAACCAGCGCGGCGCCGCTGGCCTCCCGGCACGCCGGGCTGGTGCCGCCGGTCGCGATGTCCTGGTGGACGCTGGCGTCCTGGGTCCTGCTGGCAACGGGCACCCGGACGGGCATGGTCGGTGCCCTGGTGACCCAGACGGTGACGGTGGTCCGGCTGCGCCGCACCTTCCGTGAACTGGACAAGCCGACCCGGATTGCCCTGGTGCTGGCGGCACAGGGGCTGGCCGGCGGGGCCTGGCAGTTGGCCTCGGCGATGTGCCGGCACTACTGGCCGGTGACGGTGTTCGCGGCCGTGGTGTCCCCGCGGGTGCGGCGCGCGGTGCTGGCGGTCGCGATCGCCGAGGGCGCGGCCGACTGGTGGACGCATCGAGAGCCGGGCGGGCTGGGCCCGGTCCGGCACGTGCTGTTCAAGCGGCTCGACGACATCGCCTACGGCACCGGGCTCTGGCGCGGTGCGGTGTCCGACCGCAGCCTCGCCGCGCTGACGCCCCGACTGAAGGGCTGACCCGCGTGCCGGCCCCGGCGCCGGTGGCCGACGTGATCGTCGTCGGCGGTGGGTCCGCAGGGTGCGTGGTCGCGGCCAGGCTCAGCGAGAACCCGGACCGCACAGTCGTTCTGGTGGAAGCCGGCCCACCCGCCCCGGCCCCGGGCCCGGTCGGGACGCTGCCGGTGGGCCCCGCGAGCGAACTCACCTGGACCTACCCCGCCGAACTCGAACCGGGGATCCCGACGACCCTCGCGCGTGGGCGGGTGCTCGGCGGGTCCGGCGCGGTCAACGGCGGGTATTTCGTGCGAGGCACGGCCGCCGACTTCTCGCGCTGGCCGGCCGGCTGGTCGTACCAGGCGGTGCTGCCGTACTTCCGGCGGCTCGAGACCGACCCGGTGGGCGAGCGGCGCTGGCACGGCGACGACGGCCCGATGCCCGTCACCCGCACACCAGCCGAGGACCTGCACCCGGTCAGTCGCGCGTTCGTCGCGGCGTGCGCCTCGGCCGGGTTCGGGTACCGGGCCGACCTCAACGAGCCCGACGCCGTCGGGGTGGGTCCGGTGCCGCGCAATGCCGCGTCGGGACTGCGGGTCAGCACCGCCGAGGCCTACCTCGGCGCCGGCCCGGCCCGGCCCAACCTGCGGGTGCACACCGGAACCACCGCGCGCAGGCTGCTGTTCGCCGGCCTCCGGGTGGTGGGGGTGGAGGTGGAAGAGCAGGGACGGCGGCGGGCGCTGCACGCGGACCGGGTGGTGGTGTGTTGCGGCGCGGTCGCCACCCCGCACCTGCTGATGCATTCGGGTATCGGTCCGGCGCAAGAGCTTTCGGCGCTCGGCCTCGACGTACTGGTGGACAGTCGGGGAGTCGGCAGGGGATTCACCGACCACCCGGAGGTCACGGTCGGCTACCGCCGTCGGCCRCTGCCGCATCGGAGCACCACGCCGCTGCTGGAGACGGTGCTCGAGGCGGACCTCGACACCGGGCCGGTGGAGTTGCGGCCGTACACCGCCACCTTCGGTGAGGCGATCCCCGGTGTGGTGGATCCGCTCGGCCGGCTCGGGGTGGCGTTGATGCGCCCGGACAGCCGCGGCGAGGTGGTCCTGCGCTCCGCCGACCCGGCCGCCGCGCCGCTGGTCCGGTACCGGTACCTGCGGACGGCCGCGGACCGCGCGGGGATGCGCGCCGGGCTCGACCTCGCCGAGCGACTGCTGCGCTCGGATGCGTTCGACGGGTTGCTCGAGCCACCGGAATCCGGCGCGGCGGCCGCGGCCATGCGCGGTGGCGTCGGTACCTCGATGCACCTGTCGGGCAGTTGCCGGATGGGCAGCGGGGCGCACCCCGGTGACGTGGTCGACGAGCGCTGCCGGGTGCTGGGGGTACAGGGGCTCTGGCTGGCCGACACCTCGGTGATGCCGGAGCTCACCTCCCGTGGGCCGCATGCGACGGTCGTGATGATCGCGGAGCGGGTGGCCGGCTTTCTCGAATGTGACCAGCTTGAAATGTGACCAGTCTGGACGCCTGACCAGCTGTTCCTCCTCCGGCCGCCGTGTGATTGGCATTACAGTGGGCCCTGACGTCATGGAGGAGACCGAGTGACCAGACAGCCGCACGGCAACCCCTGGGTGGCCGTTCGACCGGGTGATGATGTCGCGCAGTTGGCACGCACGAACTCGAACGCGCACAGCTCGTTCGTGGACGGCGCGTTCGCCGACGGGGCGGCGGGCGACGGCGATCCGGACCGCCCCGGTGTGCGCTCGGTGGTGCTCGACTCCTGGCTGCGCAGCCGGAGCAAGGGTGTCGACCCGGAYGGCCGCGAGGCCGTCGTCGACCTCGGCGCCGACGAACTCGAGCGGTACCGGTCCGCGCATCCGATGGCGTTGATCCGGCCGGTGGTGCGCAAGCTGCTGGTCGAGGACACGGCGGACACCGGACTGCTGGTCGCGATCAGCGACGCCCGCGGCCGGCTGCTGTGGGTGGAGGGCGACTCCGCGGCGAAGGACCGTGCCCTGGCGATGAACTTCGCGGAGGGCGCCGACTGGAGCGAGGAACGGGTCGGGACCAACGCGCCCGGCACCGCCATCGCGCTCGACCACTCCGTGCAGATCTTCGGGGCCGAGCACTTCAGCCGCACCGTGCACGACTGGAGTTGTTCGGCGGCCCCGGTGCACGACCCGATGACCGGGCAGATCATCGGCGCGATCGACATCACCGGCGGCCCCCGGGTCGCGGTGCCGGAGGTGCTGGCCCTGGTCCGCGCCACGGTCGCCGCGGCGGAGTCCGAGTTGCGACTGCACCTGCTGAACTCACCCCGACTGCTCGGCGCGGGACCCCCGCGCCTGCAGGTCCTCGGGTCCGATCGGCCCACACTCGTCCGCGACGGCGACCGGGTGACCCTCTCGCGGCGGCACGCCGAGATCCTGCTGCTGCTCGCCGACCGGCCGGAGGGCCTGAGCACCGACCAGCTGGCGATGCTGCTCGACGAGTCGGACCTGGACTCGGTGACCGTGCGGGCCGAGATGTCCCGGCTGCGCAAGGTGTTCGGCGCGCAGGGCCTCGGGTCGAGGCCGTACCGACTGCTCACCGACCTGGTCTCGGACGTCGGGGAGGTGCGGCGCGCGCTCGGCCGGGGCGACGCGGCGGCGGCCCTGGCCGCCTACCGCGGGCCGGTGCTGCCGGGCTCGGTCGCGCCCGGYGTCGAGGACATCCGTGAGCAGCTGCGCAGCGGAATGCAGGCGGCCCTGCTGCGCGGCGGGGACGCCGCGCAGCTGGCCCGCTGGACGGCGACCCCCGAGGGCCGCGAGGACGCCGCCTCCTGGACCGCCTACCTGTCCTCGATTGCGCCGGACTCGCCGATGTATGCGCAGGTCAGGGCCCGGGTCGAGATGCTCGACCGCAAGCTCGGCGGATGACTTCGCCGAACGCAACGTAGTTGCAACCATCCGACTCGTAGTGTTCTGGATCACAGCCCCTGTTCTGGTCAAAACCCCAGGGGTCGCGGTCCGACGCACCTGCCCGGGCCTGGCCCCGAACACACACGAGGAGTCATCGATGACTGTGTACGCCCGCCCCGGTACGCCGGATGCAGCGATGTCCTTCCAGTCCCGTTACGACAACTGGATCGGCGGCCAGTGGGTAGCGCCCGTGAAGGGCCAGTACTTCGAGAACCCGACGCCGGTCACCGGCGAGAACTTCTGCGAGATCGCCCGCGGCACCGCCGAGGACATCGAGCTCGCCCTCGATGCCGCCCACGCCGCGGCGCCCGCCTGGGGCAAGACCTCGGTCGCCGAGCGCGCGGTCATCCTGAACAAGATCGCCGACCGGATGGAGCAGAACCTCGAGTCGATCGCGCTCGCCGAGTCCTGGGACAACGGCAAGCCGATCCGCGAGACCCTCAACGCCGACATCCCGCTGGCCATCGACCACTTCCGGTACTTCGCCGGCGCCATCCGCGCCCAGGAGGGCTCGCTGTCGGAGATCAACAGCGACACCGTCGCGTATCACTTCCACGAGCCGCTCGGCGTGGTCGGCCAGATCATCCCCTGGAACTTCCCGATCCTGATGGCCGTGTGGAAGCTGGCGCCCGCGCTGGCCGCCGGAAACGCGATCGTCCTCAAGCCCGCGGAGCAGACCCCGGCGTCGATCCTGCACCTGATCGGCATCATCGGCGACCTGCTGCCCGCCGGCGTGCTCAACATCGTCAACGGCTTCGGCACCGAGGCGGGCAAGCCGCTGGCGTCGAGCCCGCGGATCAAGAAGATCGCGTTCACCGGCGAGACCACCACGGGCCGGCTGATCATGCAGTACGCCTCGCAGAACCTGATCCCGGTCACCCTCGAACTCGGCGGCAAGAGCCCCAACATCTTCTTCTCCGACGTCCTCGCCGCCAACGACGACTACCAGGACAAGGCGCTCGAGGGCTTCACGATGTTCGCGCTCAACCAGGGCGAGGTCTGCACCTGCCCGTCGCGCGCCGTCATCCAGGCCGACATCTTCGACGAGTTCCTCGCGATGGCCGCGATCCGGACCAAGGCCGTACGCCAGGGGAACCCGCTCGACACCGACACCATGATCGGCGCGCAGGCCAGCAACGACCAGCTCGAGAAGATCCTCTCGTACATCGAGATCGGCAAGGCGGAGGGCGCCCAGCTGATCACCGGCGGCGAGCGGGCCGACCTCGGCGGCGACCTGGCCGGCGGCTTCTACGTGCAGCCGACCGTGTTCACCGGAAACAACAAGATGCGCATCTTCCAGGAGGAGATCTTCGGACCCGTCGTCTCGGTGACCTCGTTCAAGGACTACGACGAGGCCATCGAGATCGCCAACGACACGCTCTACGGTCTCGGCGCCGGGGTGTGGTCGCGCGACGGCGGCGTCGCCTACCGGGCCGGACGCGACATCCAGGCCGGGCGGGTGTGGACCAACACGTACCACCAGTACCCCGCGCACGCGGCGTTCGGCGGCTACAAGCAGTCCGGCATCGGTCGCGAGAACCACCACATGATGCTCGACCACTACCAGCAGACCAAGAACCTGCTGGTGAGCTACGCGCCGAAGGCGCAGGGCTTCTTCTGAGCCCTGCGGCGCAGTGAACGACCGGGGCGCCCGCCGTCCCTGCCCCTCGGCGGGCGCCCCGGATCCCCGACCAGTGGTGCAAGGAGGACCTGATGTCCGAGACGATGAAGGCCGCGGTGGTTCACGAGTTCGGCAAGCCCCTCACGATCGAGGACCTGCCGATCCCCGTGCCGGGCCGCAACGAGGCGCTGGTGAAGGTCGCGACCAGCGGTGTCTGCCACACCGACCTGCACGCCGCGAACGGCGACTGGCCGGTCAAGCCGAGTCCGCCGTTCGTGCCCGGTCACGAGGGGGCCGGCACCGTGGTGGCGCTCGGCGAAGGAGTCACCGAACTGGAGGTCGGGCAGCGAGTCGGCAACGCCTGGCTCTGGTCGGCGTGCCTGGACTGCAGGTACTGCCGCACCGGATGGGAGACCCTCTGCGAGAAGCAGGTCAACGGAGGCTATTCCGTCAACGGTTCGTTCGCGGAGTACATGCTGGTCGATTCCCGCTTCGCCGCCCGCATTCCGGACGGGGCCGACCTGGTCGAGGCCGCGCCGGTGCTGTGCGCAGGCGTCACGGTCTACAAGGGGCTCAAGGTCAGCGATCTCGAACCCGGTCAGTGGGTGACCATTTCGGGTATCGGCGGCCTCGGTCACGTCGCGGTCCAGTACGCGGTGGCGATGGGACTGCGGGTGGCGGCCGTCGACGTGTCGGCTGACAAACTCGAACTCGCCCGCCAGTTCGGTGCCGAGGTGCTGGTCAACGCGGCCGAGGAGGATCCCGTCGAGGCGATCCAGGCGGCGACCGGCGGCACCGACGCGGTGCTGGTGACCGCGGTGCATCCCGAGGCGTTCGGGCAGGCCATCGGCATGGCCCGCCGGGGCGGGACGATCACCTTCAACGGGCTGCCGCCCGGCGACTTCCCGGCACCGATCTTCGACACGGTGCTCAAGGGCCTGACCCTCCGCGGGTCGATCGTGGGCACCCGGCAGGACATGGCCGAGGCACTCGACTTCTACGCCCGCGGCGCGATCAAGCCGACCGTGCACGTCCGTCGACTCGAGGAGATCAACGACGTGTTCGACGAGTTGCGCGCGGGCAAGGTCGACGGCCGCATCGTCCTGGACTTTGCGTGAGCGAGGTGCCCGGCCGCATCGTGGCGACCGTCGGTGCGGTCGGGCTCCTGCGCCGGCTGGCCGGCGTCCACGGGGCGCTGATGATGCACCAGTCCGGCGGATGCTGCGACGGCTCGGCGCCGATGTGTTACCCCGCAGGGGAATTCATAGTCGGCGACCGTGACGTACTGGTCGGGCTCCTCGATCTCCGGCTCGGCGCCGGGGAGGGCGCGAACTCGCTGCCCGACGGCGTCGACGCCGTGCCCGTGTGGATCTCGGGTACCCAGTTCGAGGTGTGGCAGCACACCCAACTTGTGCTCGACGTGGTCCCGGGCCGCGGCTCCGGGTTCAGCCTGGAGGCGCCGGAGGGCCTGCGGTTCCTCAGCCGCGCCCGAGCCTTCACCGCGGACGAGGTCGCGGCGCTCGCGGCGGACCCGCCCCTCACCGGCGAGCAGTGGGAGCAGGGCGCTCGCCCCGCCCCGCCTGCCGAGCCGCAGGTGGTGACGGAGGCGGTCGAGGCCTGCCCGGTGCCTGCGGCGCGAACCAGCGGTGCTGCCGCGGAGTCGACCCTCGTCATCGGCGGCCTGCCGTAGGGCGAGGCGTCGAACCGCCCGCGACCTGGCCGGTCACCTCTTGTCCCAGCCCTCCCATTCTCCCTCGACGCGTACCCCGCCGGTGCCGCAGCCCCGCTGCCACTGGTGGTGCCTCCCCGTGTCGTGTGACCATCTACCCGAAGGAGGAGGTCGCCATGGCGATCACCGTCAGCAAGCCCTCACACGAGGATTTTCACAACGAGGGCAGCGAGTACCTCGCGAAACGCACGCTGAAGTCCGGTTCCGCGGGCTGGTTGCTGCTGGCCGGACTCGGTGTCAGCTACGTGATCTCGGGTGACTACGCCGGCTGGAACAACGGACTGGCGCACGGCGGCTTCGGCGGGCTGCTCATCGCCGGCATCGTGATCGCCGCGATGTACCTGGCCATGGTGCTCGGCATGGCCGAGATGTCCTCCGCGCTGCCCGCGGCGGGTGGCGGCTACACCTTCGCCCGGCGCGCCCTTGGCCCGTGGGGCGGATTCGCCACCGGCACAGCGATTCTCATCGAGTACTCGATCGCGCCCGCGGCGATCGCCACCTTCATCGGCGGCTATGTGGAGTCCCTGGGCCTGTTCGGGATCACCGACGGCTGGTGGGTGTACCTGGCGGTGTACGCGATCTTCATCGGCATCCACCTCACCGGTGCCGGCGAGGCGCTCAAGGCGATGTTCGTGATCACCGCGATCGCACTGGTCGGCCTGGTGGTCTTCGCGGTGTCCGCGTGGGGCCTGTTCGACGCGAACAACCTCACCGACATCCCCGTCGACACCTCGGCGGTCGGTGCGTCGTCCTTCCTGCCGTTCGGTGCCTTCGGTATCTGGGCCGCGGTGCCGTTCGCGATCTGGTTCTTCCTGGCCGTCGAGGGTGTCCCGCTCGCCGCCGAAGAGGCCCGCGAGCCCGAGAAGAACGTGCCCCGTGGCATCCGGATCAGCATGCTGCTGCTGATCGTGACCGGTGCCGTCGTGCTGTTCCTGGCCACCGGCGCGCTCGGGGCGGAGGCGCTGTCCACCTCCGGCAACCCGCTGGTTCAGGCGCTCGGCGACGGGGGAGCGGCCAGGGCCGTCAACTACATCGGCCTCGCCGGCCTGGTCGCCAGCTTCTTCTCCATCATGTACGCGTACTCCCGGCAGACCTTCGCGCTCTCGCGCGCCGGCTACCTGCCGACCCGGCTCTCGGTGACCAACTCGCGCAAGGCACCGGTCCTGGCACTGGTCGTGCCGGGCATCGTCGGCTTCGTGCTCTCGCTCACCGGCGAGGGCGCCATGCTGCTGAACATGGCGGTGCTCGGCGCGGCCGTCAGCTACGTGCTGATGATGGTCAGCCACATCGTGTTGCGCAGGCGTGAGCCGGACATGCCGCGGCCCTACCGCACCCCCGGCGGCATCGTCACCACCTCCTTCGCGCTGGTGATCGCGGTCGGCGCGGTGATCGCGACATTCCTGGTCGACGTGACCGCGGCGATGTGGACGGTGGCGGCGTTCGCGGCCTTCATGGCCTACTTCGGCCTCTACAGTCGACACCACCTGGTGGCGAACTCCCCGGACGAGGAGTTCGCGATGCTCGCGAAGGCCGAGGAGGAACTCGAATGACGACCTACCGTCAGCAGATCCGGGGCGTGACCCACAGCTTCGACGGGCTCGTCGAGCTGATGGCGAAGGCGACGCCGCTGCGCAGCGGCGACGAGCTCGCCGGGTGCGCGGCGGCTTCGGATGCCGAGCGGGCGGCGGCGCAGTGGGCGCTCGCGGAGGTCCCGCTCGAGAGGTTCCTGCAGGAGCTGCTGGTGCCGTACGAGACCGACGAGGTCACCCGGCTGATCATCGACTCGCACGATCATGTTGCGTACCAGGCGATCTCGCACCTGACCGTCGGTGGCCTGCGGGACTGGTTGCTGGCCGTGGCCGCCACCGACGGGGCCGCGGCGATCCTGCGTGCCCTGGCGCCGGGGCTGACGCCGGAGATGGTCGCGGCGGTCAGCAAGATCATGCGGAACCAGGACCTGATCGCGGTGGCGCGGGCGGTGGAGGTCACCGCGGCGTTCCGCACCACCGTCGGCCTGCCCGGCCGGCTCAGCACCCGGCTGCAGCCGAACCACCCGACCGACAACCCGCGTGGCATCGCGGCCGCCACCCTCGACGGGCTGCTGCTCGGCTGTGGCGACGCGGTGATCGGGATCAACCCGGCGACCGACTCGCCGCACGCCACCTCGGACCTGCTGCACCTGCTCGACGACATCCGCACTCGCTTCGACATCCCCACTCAGTCCTGCGTGCTCTCGCACGTGACCACGACGATGGACCTGATCGCCGAGGGTGCACCCGTCGACCTCGTCTTCCAGTCGATCGCGGGTACCGAGGGCGCCAATTCCGGTTTCGGCGTGAACATCTCGTTGCTGCGGGAGGCGAACGCCGCGGGCCGCTCCCTCGGCCGTGGCACCGTCGGCGACAACGTGATGTACCTCGAGACGGGTCAGGGTTCGGCGCTGAGCGCGGGCGCACACCTGGGCACCGGGGGCCGCCCGGTGGACCAGCAGACCCTCGAGACCCGGGCCTACGCGGTGGCCCGCGACCTGCAGCCGCTGCTGGTGAACACGGTCGTCGGCTTCATCGGGCCGGAGTACCTCTACGACGGCAGACAGATCGTCCGGGCCGGCCTCGAGGACCACTTCTGCGGCAAGTTGCTCGGCCTGCCGATGGGCGTAGACGTCTGTTACACCAACCACGCCGAGGCCGACCAGGACGACATGGACAACCTGCTGACCCTGCTGGGTGTGGCGGGCGCGGCCTTCGTGATCGCGGTTCCGGGCGCGGACGACGTGATGCTCGGCTACCAGTCGCTGAGCTTCCACGACGTGCTCTACGTGCGCCGGGTGCTCGGGCTGCGCCCCGCCCCGGAGTTCGAGGCCTGGCTCGCTCGCCTCGGCATGACCGACGCGTCGGGGCGGGTGCTGCCGGTGGACGCGGCCGCCTCGCCGCTGCGCGCACTGACGGGGGCATAGGTGAACATCGAACAGCGGGGCCACGAACCGCAAGACCACGAACCGGGCGACCGGGTCCAGCCCGGCGACCCGACGGGCGACTTCTGGGAACAGTTGCGGCGCAGCACCCAGTCCCGGATCGGTCTCGGCCGGACCGGTGACTCGCTGCCGACGAACCGGGTGCTCGAGCTGCGTTCGGCGCATGCGGCCGCCCGCGACGCGGTGCACCTGCCGCTGGAGGTCGACGGACTCGCCGAACGGATCGAGGCGATCGGCCTGGGACACGCGGCGCGGGTGACCAGCCGGGCATCGAGCCGGGCGGAGTACCTGCGCCGGCCCGACCTCGGGCGGCTCCCGGCCGACCTCGCGGACGTGCCGCACAGCGGTGCGGATCTGGGTTTCGTCCTGGGCGACGGGCTTTCGCCACTGGCGTTGAGCGAGCACGGCGCGCCGCTGCTGGCCGCGCTGGTCGCGGAGCTGTCCGAGCACTACTCGATCGCGCCGCCGGTGATCGCGACGCAGGCCCGGGTGGCGCTCGGCGACCACATCGCCGAGGCGATGGGCGTACAGACGGTGATCGTGCTGATCGGCGAGCGCCCCGGGCTGTCGGTGGCGGACAGCCTCGGCATCTACCTGACCCACCGGCCGCGGCCGGGCCGCGCCGACGCCGACCGCAACTGCATCTCCAACGTCCACCCGCCCGAGGGGCTCGGGTACACGGAGGCCGCCCGGGTGGTCGCGGGCCTGGTGTCCGGGGCACGGCGTCTCGGCCGCTCCGGCGTCGACCTGAAGGACACCTCCCGCTCCGACGCGTTGACCTCGGGTGGGGGACTCACCATCGAGTGAGCAGGGTCCTCCGGCCCGACCTCGCGATCGCGTCCGGCGAAACGACGTCCCCGGCCCCGCGGGCGGTGGATGATGGGGCGCGATTCAGCTTCGTCACACGTGGAGGAGAACCATGGGCAAGCTCACCGGTCAGGTCGCGTTCATCACCGGCGCGGCGCGCGGTCAGGGACGCGCGCATGCCGTGAAGATGGCATCGGAGGGCGCCGACATCATCGCGGTCGACCTGTGCGCACCGGTCGCGACCGCCGGGTACGACATGGCCACGGAGGCGGACCTCGCCGAGACGGTCGCGCTGGTGGAGGCCCAGGGGCGGGGCATCGCCGCGACGGTGGCCGACACCCGCGACCTCGATGCCCTGCAGAAGGCCGTCGACGCCGGGGTGGAGCGTTTCGGACGACTCGACATCGTCGTCGCCAACGCAGGCATCGCCGCGTCCCCGAAACTGTCCTGGGACCTCACCGCCGACGAGTTCCGCGAGATGATGGACATCAACGTCACCGGGGTCTGGCAGAGCACCAAGGTCGCGATCCCGCACCTGCTGGCGGGCGGCCGCGGCGGGTCCGTCGTGCTGATCAGTTCGATGGCGGGCCTTCGCGGGGTGCCGGGGATCGTGCACTACTCCACCGCCAAGCACGCGGTCCGGGGGATGGCCAAGTCCCTGGCGAACGAACTGGCGTGGGCGAACATTCGCGTGAACTCGGTCCACCCCGGCAATGTGCGGACCACCATGATCGACAACGAGGCGATGGTGCGCGGGTTCCGCCCGGACCTCGAGAACCCGGTGCTCGCGGACACCGCGGCGATCATGCAGAAGCTCAACCTGTTGCCCGAGCCCTGGGTCGAGGCCGAGGTGATCGCCGACGCCGTCCTGTTCCTGGTCGGCGACACCGGTCGCGGGATCACCGGAATCGCCCTGCCGGTGGATCTCGGCACCGCGGAGAAGTTCGCCGGCGGATAGGCGCTGCGCCGGCGGGCACCCGCGCCGGGGTGCGGCGGACCCACCAGCGTGGGCGCCGTCCGACGCGCTTCATATGGTGTACGTCATGAGCGTGAATCGAGAGGCCGTCGAGTTCCGCGGCGGCGCAGGGTCCATCGCGGCCGACCGGTGGCCGCCGGCTGCCGGGGCCGCGGACCAGGGCGTGATGCTGATGCTGCACGGCGGCGGTCAGACCCGGCACTCCTGGAACCGCGCCGCGGCCGACCTGTCCGCGGAGGGCTGGACCGTGTACACGCTCGACGCCCGCGGGCACGGCGACAGCGACTGGTCGGCGGAGGGCGACTACCGGCTCTCCGAACTGGTGGCTGACCTGCGCGGGGTGATCGACCAGCTCGACGCCCGGCCGGTGCTCTTCGGCGCCTCCCTCGGCGGGATGACCGGCCTGGTGGCGGAGGGCGAGAACCCCGGCACCGTGCGCGCGCTGGTCCTGGTGGACATCACCCCCAAGGTGGAACCCGAGGGTGTGCAGCGGATCGGCGACTTCATGCGCGGGAACCCGGACGGGTTCGCCAGCCTCGAGGAGGTCGCCGACGCGGTCGCCGCTTACCAGCCGCACCGGACCCGCCCGAAGAACGTCGAGGGCCTGCGCCGCAATGTCCGCGAGCGTGACGGCCGGCTGTACTGGCACTGGGACCCCGCCCTCACCAATCCGCGCGCAGGCAGCATCACGCCGGCCGACAACTACCCGCGGATGGTGGACGCGGCCCAGGCCGTCGAGGTGCCGACCCTGCTCGTGCACGGCGATCGGTCCGACATCGTCAGCGCGGACGGGGTGGAGGAGCTGCTCGCGTTGATCCCGCACGCGCAGGCGGTCAACGTCTCACAGGCGGGGCACATGGTCGCGGGCGACGACAATGCGATCTTCGTGCAGCAGGTCGGGGGCTTCCTGGCCACCCTGACGCAACCGTCGGTGCCGCTCGCGGAATAGTTAGGCCCCCGGGGACAACACAGTCGGTACCCCCGGGGACAAAACAAGGAGATACGCAATGGCATTTGCAGGAAACGTCGACGAACTCGCCCTGCTCCAGACGGTGCGGCTCAAGGGCGCGGTGACCGCCGACCTGCTCGCCGCGCAGCTCGGCGTCTCGGCTGCCTCCGCGCAGGCCGCACTCGACGCGCTGTCGGCCGCCGGCCGCGCCGCCGATTCCGGTGACGGCGCGGTCGCGCTGACCGAGTCGGGTGTCGCCGAGCTCACGGACCAGCTCGACGCGGAGCGGGTGTCCATCGACGAAGACCTGTTCGCGGAGGTCGTCGAGCGGTTCGAGCCGCTCGATGCGGAGTTCGCCGACGTCGCGGGCGACGCGGCCGCAATCGCCGACCTGGACCGCCGGGCATCGGACGTCTTCGACGACGTCTCGGCCTACGTGCCGCGGCTCTCGCGCTACCAGGAGCTGCTGGCCGACTCGCTCGCGGACGCCGCCGCCTACACGGTGGTGTGGTCCGAGCTGCGCCAGGAGATCCTCAGCGCCGCCGGCCGCTAGCGCGCTCGGCAGTCCCGGACGGCCGCGGTGCCCGACGGCTGATGCCGTCTCCGCTCGCGGGCGTTCGGGACACCACCCTGGGGACATCACCCGGACCGGTCAGCCCCGTTCGCGGTATCCGTCGACGAACACGGTCACCACGTCGCGTGCCATCTTCTCGGCGGGGTACTCCGCGGAGGGGCGGTACCACTGCGACGCCATCCAGACGGCGTTGCGCAACAGCATGTGGAACACACGCTGGTCGACATCGGCGCGGAAGGTTCCCTCGGCCACCCCGGCCGCAATGGTGTCGGTCCAGAACGACTCGAGTTCCGCGGCGGCAGGCCCGAGATCGGCCTCCACCATCTGTTCCTGCATGTAGTCCAGTTCGTTCTGCCAGATCCGGGTGGCGTGCGGATGCGCCTCGGCGGCGGTGAGGGCGGTGAGAACCAGCACCTCGAGCCGCGAGGTCGGGTCCTGGCCTTCGGTCAGGGCCGCGCCGAACGTTCCCGCAGGTCCCGGAGGTAGTCCTGGGCCCGTGCCGCGCGCTGCCGTCTCGCCGGAACCATGCCGGTGGTGACGTGGGYCACGGCACCCCCTTTTCGGGGGTGGTTCGGGGGTGAGCCAGCTCACTACGTTTCTCGCAGTCAGTGATGCCCGACCGGGCATCGCGCATGGCGCGAGAAGAGGACCTCCATGACGGCAGTGTCGCCAGCAGTTGGACCCGGGATCGCCCCTCCCGCGACGCACACCAGCGTGCGCCGGGTAGCGGTCGCCAGTTGTATCGGGACAACGATCGAGTTCTACGACTTCTTCATCTACGGGACCGCGGCGGCGCTGGTCTTTCCCAAGGTGTTCTTCCCGGCCCTCGGTTCCACCGCCGGCACCGTCGCCTCGTTCGCCACCTTCGCGGTCGCCTTCATCGCGCGACCGGTCGGGGCCATGTTGTTCGGGCACTACGGCGACCGGATCGGCCGCAAGAAGACCCTGATCTCCACGCTGCTGCTGATGGGCATCTCCACGTTGCTCATCGGGCTGCTGCCGAGCGCCTCCACGATCGGCGTCGCGGCCCCGATCATCCTGGTGCTGCTCCGCTTCGGGCAGGGCTTCGCGGTCGGCGGCGAGTGGGCAGGCGCGACGCTGTTGACGGCCGAGTACGCACCGCCCGGCAAACGCGGCCTGTACGCGATGTTCCCGCAGCTCGGCCCGGCGATCGCCTTCATCCTCTCCAGCAGCACCTTCCTCATCACCGGCGCGGTGCTCGGCGACTCGAACGAGACCTTCCTCAACTGGGGCTGGCGCGTTCCGTTCCTGTTCTCCATCGTGCTGGTCGGCATCGGCCTGTACATGCGCCTCGCCATCGAGGAGACCCCGGTGTTCCGCGCCAACCAGGCGCAGCGCGAACTCGACGGGCCGGACGCCGGGCCCCGCACCCTGCCGTTCCTCGACGCCTGGCGCTACCAGCGCAAGGAGATCCTGCTCTCCGCGGGCGCCCTGGCCACGCTGTTCGCCTTCTTCTACCTCGGCACGGCCTTCCTCACCAGCTACGGAACCAAGACGCTCGGCTTCAGCCGGCCGTTCGTGCTGATGGTCGGCATCGCCTCCGCCGTCGTCTTCGGGATCGCGATCATCGTCTCCGCGCTCTACTCCGACCGGATCGGCCGCCGCAAGGTGATCATGGCGTCCTGCGTCGCCGCCCTGGTCTGGGCGCTGGCCCTGTTCCCGATCCTCGACACCGGATCGCCGGTGGCCTTCGCGATCGGCATGTTCGTGACGCTCGCGATCTTCGGCGTCGCCTACGGTCCGTGCGGCGCGCTGCTGCCCGAGATGTTCCAGACCCGCTACCGCTACACCGGCGCGGGGCTGGGCTACAACCTGGCCGGCGTCCTCGGCGGCGCGGTCCCGCCGCTGATCGCCGCGCCGCTCGCGTCGGCGTACGGCAGCTCCGCGATCGGCGTCATGCTGGCGGTCCTCGCGGTGTTGAGTTTCTTCTGCACCAAGGCGCTGGTCGAGACCAAGGACCACGCGCTCTGACGCTCGGCCGGTGCCGGGTGTCCGGACTTTGCACAGTTATGCCGGCCCCGGACCGCGGACTATGTCGTAGGTCACATCGAAACGAGTAGGTTCGACCACGGGAGGGCTCGCCGAGGCGGGCCCTCCCGGAGGCGCCGGAACAGGCGCCCGGAGAGGAAAACGGATGATCACGGTCCTGCCCGGTGGAACCCCCGGCAATCCACCCCTGCCCAGCTACGCCTCGGGCACCTGGGACAGCCCGATGCTCGGCGACACCATCGGGGACAACTTCGACAGGACGGTCGCGGCCCACGGTGGGCGTGATGCCCTCGTCGACCACGCCTCGGGGCGGCGGTGGACCTACGCCGAGCTCGCGGCGGAGGTCAACGGGGTCGCGGCCGGGCTGCTGGCGCGCGGTGTCGACAAGGGCGACCGGGTGGGGATATGGGCCCCGAACTGCCCGGAGTGGACCATGATCCAGTACGCGACCGCGAAGATCGGCGCGATCCTGGTCAACATCAACCCGGCCTACCGCTCGCACGAACTGCAGTACGTGCTCGAGCAGGCGGGCATCAAGATGCTGGTCGCCGCGACGAGCTTCAAGACCTCCGACTACGCGGCGATGATCGAGACGGTCCGGCCGCAGTGCGCCGACCTGGAGTCGGTGGTCCTGCTCGGCGGTGAGGACTGGCGCGTGCTCGTCGCGGACGGACTGGCCGCGCAGGCGGCCGACCCGTCCCTGCTGGCATCGGCCCAGGCCGCGCTCTCGTCGGACGACCCCATCAACATCCAGTACACCTCGGGCACAACGGGTTTCCCGAAGGGGGCCACGCTGAGTCATCACAACATCCTCAACAACGGCTACTTCGTCGGCGAGCTGTGCCACTACACCGAAGCCGACCGGGTGTGCATCCCGGTGCCGTTCTACCACTGCTTCGGAATGGTGATGGGGAACCTCGCGTGCACCAGTCACGGTGCGGCGATGGTGATTCCAGGTCCGGCGTTCGACCCGAAGGCCACCCTGGAGGCGGTGCAGGCGGAGCGGTGCACCTCGCTCTACGGTGTGCCGACGATGTTCATCGCGGAACTCGCCGAGCCCGGCTTCGACGACTACGACCTGTCGAGCCTGCGGACCGGCATCATGGCCGGCTCGCCCTGTCCGGTGGAGGTGATGAAGCAGGTCATCGAGCGGATGGGGATGGCCGAGGTGTCGATCTGCTACGGCATGACCGAGACGTCCCCGGTCTCGCTGCAGACCCGCTCCGACGACACGGTCGACCAGCGGGTGTCCACGGTGGGGAGGGTCGGACCGCACCTCGAGGTGAAGATCGTCGATCCCGCAACCGGTCTGACGGTGCCCCGCGGGGAGGCCGGCGAGCTGTGCACCCGCGGCTACTCGGTGATGCTCGGCTACTGGGAGAACCCGGAGAAGTCGGCCGAGGCGATCGACGCCGCCCGGTGGATGCACACCGGCGACATCGGGGTGATGGACTCCGACGGCTACGTCGCGATCACCGGCCGGATCAAGGACATGGTGATCCGCGGCGGGGAGAACGTCTACCCGCGCGAGATCGAGGAATTCCTCTACACGCACCCCGACATCCTCGACGCACAGGTGATCGGCGTGCCCGACGCGAAGTACGGGGAGGAGCTGATGGTGTGGATCCGAATGCGCGAGGGTGCGGCGCCGTTGGACGCCGCCGCCGTCCGCGCCTTCTGTGACGGAAAACTGGCGCACTACAAGATTCCGCGCTACGTCCACGTCGTCGACGAGTTCCCGATGACGGTGACCGGGAAGGTCCGCAAGATCGAGATGCGTGAGCAGTCGGTCGAACTGATCGGTCACCGATAGCGGGAGCGGGCGTGGACACAGAGGAGACAGCAGGAGGGCCTGCGGTCCGTCCGGAGATCGCGCTGTCCTGGAAGCGGTCGGCGCTCAGCGGTGTCGACCCGGAAGGCGCGTTCGACGCGGACCCGTCGCCGGACGTGGACTTCACGAGCCGGTTGATTCGGGCCGCGCAGCCGATCCTGGACGAGATCCGGGGCCAGATCGCCGGCACCGGGCTCTGCGTCCTGCTGGCCGACCGCGACTGCCAAATCGTGGCGAGGGCGTTCGACAACCAGCAGGTCGAACGGCACATGGATCGACTCGGCGCGGTGCTCGGCTCCCGGTTCGGGGAGGACATCGCGGGGACGAACGCGATCGGCACACCCCTCGAGGTGCGCCGCGGCGTCGTCATCAACGGCGGGGAGCACTACCTCGAACAGTTCAAGGGCGTGAGCTGTTACGGGCATCCGATCATCCATCCGGTCACGCATCGGGTGGAGGGTGTTCTGGACATGACCGGGTTTGCCCCACAGGCGAACTCGTTGTTCGCGCCCTTCCTGCAGCGGGCCGCGTCGGACATCGAACGGCGTCTGCTGGAGGGTTCGCGGGCGTCGGAGCAGCGGTTGGTCGACGCCTTCCACCGAGTCTCGCCGCAGCGTCACCTCGCCGTCGCCGCCATCGGCGAGGACATCCTGCTCACCAATCGAACCGCGCTGGACCTGCTCGACGTGGCCGACCATGCGGCCCTGCGCGGCCTCGCCGTGGACCTGCTTCCGGACCAGACCCGCACCATCGACATGGAACTGGCATCCGGTGAACTGGCCACGGTCCGGGCCGACCGGATCTCCGGAACCAATGGCGGCACCCTGTTTCTGGTCCAGCCGGTGCACCGTACGAGTGCGCCGATCCGACGCCGGGGTGCCGCGCCGGGGTCCGCGGGCGATCGGGCGCGGGCCCAGCTGCGGCGGGTACGTGGCAACCGGAGCGCCGTCGCGATCGTCGGGGAGCCCGGATCCGGTCGGACCACCGCGATCCGCGACCTCGCGGGCACCGAGCATGTGCACTGGATGGATGCGACCCGGGTGCCGATCGTGGGAGTCGAACAATGGCTCGCCGCGGTGCTCGAGAATGCGGCCTCGTCGGGTGGTGTGCTGGCGATCGAGCACGCGCAGTTGCTCCCCGCCGCGGTACTGCCGCTGGTCACCGAGCTGATCCTCGCCGAGTCTGGCCCCCGGATCGTGCTCACGAGCGGCCCGGTCGACGACCTGCCCGCGGCGGTCGCGGCCCTGGTCGCACGGTGTCCGGAACGGATCACCGTCCCGCAGTTGCGGCAACGCCTCGGTGAGCTCCCGGAGATCGCGCAGGCGATGCTCGACGAGCTGGCGCCGGGGGTCGTCCTCACGTCCAGCGCGCTGGAGGCGCTGGTCGCGGGGGAGTGGCCGGGCAACCTGACCGAGCTCAGGGTGGTGCTGACCAGGGCGGTCGAGGCGCGGTCCAGCAACAGGCTCGGACTCGCCGACCTGCCCGAGGCGTACCGGACGAGCTCGCGGGTGTCCCGGCTCGCCGGCCGCGAACGCGCCGAGCGTCAGGCGATCGTCGACGCGCTGCGGGAGTGCGGCGGCAACAAGGTGCACGCGTCGGTCCGTCTCGGAATCAGCCGCAGCACACTGTATTCCCGCATCCGGGCGCTCGACATCACGACCTAGGGGACTGTCCGGAAGTCGCACAGTTAGCGGGACCCTTTCCGTCGGAGTATGGCGTGCATCACACGTTCACATGCGAAGGAGTAACGATGACCGCGATCGCCGATTTCCCGCTCGCCGCCCGGGTGCAGGGCTTCCTGGGCGGGCGACCGAAGCAGCTCCTGATCGACGGGGAGTGGATCGACGCGGCCTCGGGCCGCACCTTCCCGACCTACGATCCGGCCACCGGCAACGCCCTCGTCGAGGTCGCCCACGGACAGGCGGAGGACATCGACCGGGCGGTCCGGGCCGCCCGCGCGGCGTTCGACGACGGCGCGTGGGCGTCGATGAAGCCCAACGAGCGTGAGCGCCTGATCTGGCGGGTCGGCGACATCCTCAGTGAGCGGGCCGAGGAGTTCGGTCAGCTCGAGGCGCTCGACAACGGCAAGTCGGTCGGCATCGCCAGTGCAGTCGACGTGGCCTGGGCCGCAGACGTTTTCCGCTACTACGCGGGCTGGGCGACGAAGATCGAGGGCAGTACGGTCAACGTGTCGATGCCGTTCGCGCCCGGTCGCGAGTTCCACGCGTACACGCTGCGCGAGCCGGTGGGCGTGTGCGGGCTGATCGTGCCGTGGAACTTCCCGCTGCTGATGGCGTCCTGGAAGCTGGCCCCGGCGCTGGCCGCCGGCAACACCGTGGTCCTCAAGCCGGCCGAGCAGACGCCGCTGACCGCGCTGCTGCTCGGTGAGGTGTTCCAGGAGGCCGGTTTCCCGCCCGGCGTGGTGAACATCGTCAGCGGGTTCGGCGACGCCGGTGCCGCGTTGTCCGCGCACGAGGACGTCGACAAGATCGCCTTCACCGGATCCACCGAGGTGGGCAAGAAGATCGTCGAGGCCGCGAAGGGGAACCTGAAGAAGGTCTCGCTCGAGCTCGGTGGCAAGAGCCCGAACATCGTCTTCGCGGACGCGGACTTCGATGCGGCGGTGGAGGGTTCGCTCAACGCCTGGCTGTTCAACCACGGTCAGTGCTGCGTCGCCGGCACCCGACTGTTCGTGGAGGACAAGATCTTCGACGAGTTCACCCAGGCCGTCGCCGACGCGGCGAGCCAGGTGAAGATCGGGCCGGGCCTCGACCCCACCACCCAGCTCGGCCCCCTGGTCTCCCAGGAGCAGTTCGACAAGGTCACCGGGTACCTCGCCGCCGGTCTGGCCGACGGCGCCCGGGCGCTCACCGGCGGCAAGCGCTGGGGCGAGAGCGGCTACTTCGTCGAGCCGACCGTCTTCGTCGACGTCAAGCCCGAGTTCAGCATCGTGCGCGAGGAGATCTTCGGT
The DNA here is from genome assembly GCF_056401315.1 of Rhodococcus sp. P4_F5. NCBI lineage: Bacteria > Bacillati > Actinomycetota > Actinomycetes > Mycobacteriales > Nocardiaceae > Rhodococcus > Rhodococcus sp. P4_F5. The sequence continues at coordinate 66,475 of NZ_JBFUJP010000012.1, forward strand.
CCGGTCGTCGCGGCGATGCCGTTCGACGCGGAGTCCGGCGTCGCGGCCGCCGCGAACGACTCGATCTACGGCCTCGCGGCCGGCATCTGGACCCGCGACATCTCGAAGGCGCACCGCACCGCAAAGCAGATCAAGGCCGGCTCGGTCTGGATCAACCAGTACAACGGCTTCGACACCGCCATGCCCTTCGGCGGCTACAAGCAGTCGGGCTGGGGACGCGAACTGGGTGCGTCCGGCCTCGACGCCTACACCATCACCAAGTCCGTCAACGTCGCACTCTGACCGCAACATTCACGAGGGAGTCAACATGAAGACCACCGCTGCAGTGCTGCTCGAGCCCGGCAAGCCCTTCGAGCTGATGGAGCTCGACCTGGACGGCCCCGGCCCCGGGGAGGTGCTGATCAAGTACACCGCCGCCGGTCTGTGTCACTCGGACCTGCACCTGACCGACGGTGACCTGCCCCCGCGGTATCCGATCGTCGGCGGTCACGAGGGTTCCGGGATCATCGAGGAGGTCGGCCCGGGCGTCACCAAGGTCAAGCCCGGTGACCATGTGGTGTGCAGCTTCATCCCGAACTGCGGCACCTGCCGCTACTGCTCGACCGGGCGGCAGAACCTGTGCGACATGGGCGCCACCATCCTGGAAGGCTCCATGCCCGACGGGACCTTCCGGTTCCACTCCAAGGGAACCGATTTCGGTGCCATGTGCATGCTCGGCACGTTCGCCGAGCGGGCCACGATCTCGCAGCACTCGGTGGTCAAGGTCGACGACTGGCTGCCGCTCGAGACCGCCGTGCTGGTCGGCTGCGGGGTGCCGTCGGGTTGGGGCACTGCGGTCAATGCGGGCAACCTGCGGGCCGGTGACACCGCCGTCGTCTACGGCATCGGCGGTCTCGGCATCAACGCCGTGCAGGGCGCGGTCAGCGCCGGCTGCAAGTACGTCGTGGTGGTCGATCCGGTCGCGATGAAGCGGGACCAGGCACTGAAGTTCGGTGCGACGCATGCCTTTGCCGATGCGGCCAGCGCGGCCGAGAAGGTCAACGAACTGACCTGGGGGCAGGGCGCGGATGCGGCGCTGATCCTGGTCGGCACGGTGGACGAGGAGGTGGTCTCGGCGGCGACCGCGGTAATCGGCAAGGGCGGCACCGTGGTCATCACCGGCCTCGCGGACCCGGCGAAGCTCACCGTGCACGTCTCGGGCTGCGACCTGACGCTGAACCAGAAGACGATCAAGGGCTCGCTGTTCGGGTCGATGAACCCGCAGTACGACATCGTCCGCCTGCTGCGCCTCTACGACGCGGGTCAGCTCAAGCTCGACGAGCTGGTGACCACGCGGTACAGCCTCGAGGACGTCAACAAGGGCTACCAGGATCTGCGGGACGGCAAGAACATCCGCGGCGTGATCATGCACAAGTGACCTACTGACCAACGTGGCCCGGGTCCCTCGCCCGGCGGCACGTTCCCTCGCCCCGCCTCTCGGCCCGCCCCGGTCGAGAGGCGGGGCGTCTCGTTTGCGTGCGGTCCACACGCGCGCTGCGCGGCGCATGATGGCAGGAGTCGACTGCAAGGGAGGCCGCGGTGATCACCAGTCTCGGACGGACGACCGCCGCGACGGCGGTGCTCCTTGCCGCGCTCGCCGGCTTCGTGGACGCGATGGGTTACATCACCCTCGGCGGGTACTTCGTCTCGTTCATGAGTGGGAACTCGACCCGCGCCGCCGTGGCGGCCGTCGACGGCGCCGGGCATTCGGCCCTGGTGGGCGCGTCGGTGATCGGCCTGTTCGTGCTGGGTGTGGTGGCCGGTTCGCTGCTCGGCCGCCGGGCGGGCCGGCGGCGTGCGAGCGCTGTGCTGGTGTTGGTGACGCTGCTGCTGGCGGTGTCCGCGGCCGGTCACGACGTGGCGCCCACCCAGGTGGTGATCGCGTCGATGGCGCTGGCGATGGGGGCGGAGAACACGGTGTTCGAGCGGCGCGACCAGGCGTCGATCAGCCTGACCTACATGACCGGAACACTGGTCAAGCTCGGCCAGCAGATCGCGGGTGCGCTCGCGGGGGGACCGAGGTGGGCCTGGGTGCGCTTCGCTGTGCTGTGGCTGGGGCTGGTCGCCGGGGTGGTCCTCGGCGCCGCGGTGCACCGGTGGGTCGGGCTGACCGGGATGTGGCTCGCGGTCGCGGTGTCGGCCCTCCTCGCGGTCGGGATGTCGTGGCCGCGTAGGGCCGTGTGAATTCTGTGGCGGTGTGAGTTCCGGGCCGTGGGGTGTGCCGGGTCAGGTCAGCGGGGCGCGTACATGATCACCGCGACCCCGACCAGGCAGAGCAGCGCGCCGGTGACGTCCCAACGGTCCGGGCGGAACCCGTCCATCGCCATGCCCCAGATCAGCGAGCCAGCGACGAACACCCCGCCGTACGCCGCGAGGATCCGCCCGAAGTTGGCGTCCGGTTGCATCGTCGCGACGAAGCCGTAAGCCCCGAGGCCTATGACGCCGAGGCCGATCCACAGCCAGCCGCGGTGCTCGCGCACGCCTTGCCAGATCAGCCAGGCGCCACCGATTTCGAGGACCGCGGCGAGGGCGAACAGGGCGACGGACTTCGCGACGGTCATCGGCGGAGGCTCTCGGGCATGCCTGGGACCCTAGCTGGAGGTGCTTCGCTGTTGACCTCCCAACCTGTTGTCAGCGGCGTGATGCGAGTGTTCGCGCGTTGTGGACCGCTGTGCGTAGGCGTGCTTTCACTCTCATTCGTTGTCGGAGTTGGTATGCCACGACGAGCGCCTCGATTCGTTCCCATGGGACTACTCGGCGGAAGGCCGCACATTGTGATGACGGATTCCTGCCCGCGTCTTCGACGGCGCGAACGGCCGATTGAAGGAGATGAGTGTCCTCTCCGAGTGCTTCAGCAAGCCACAAGAGGCCGGCTACGCACCGGAAGTGTTGGTAGAACGCGCGAGCGTCGCGGTCGTGGTACTTGCGGCCGTACGCGCCTGGCCCGTTGTATTCGGCCAGCCATCCCAGGAGGTGCTGCTTTTGAGTGTCGTACCACGTCTCACGTGTACGCGGGTGTTCGTAATCGTCAGTTATCGGGCAATGGGCAGGCAGCGTGAGGACAACCTCTCTGAGCTCCGCGGGCGTCAGGTTCACAGATCCTCCTCTGCTTGATCATTCGCATGTGTCAGCGCGCTATGGAAGTGCGTGTAGGTGCCCTGCCGCTGTCGGCCGACCGATTGTCGACGACTCGGCTGCGGCGGGGGTGACCTGCTTGAAGTAGTGGACGATTGGAGCCGGTGTTTGTCGCACCAGTCGTGGCTAATGGGTGAACACTACTGAGCCGCCGGTGCAACTCTGACAGCCTCAGGTCGTGTCGATCGCGCGCCGGTTGTGGGCCGGCCTCGGTCTTCGCAGTGGGTCTACCCACGCTGGGGGTGTGAACCACGGATGGCCGTCGTCGCCGATCTGCACCGCCCAGTGATTCTTGTGGATGATCGTGTGGTGCTTCTTGCAGAGCAGCACCAGGTTCGACAACGCGGTCGGGCCGCCCTTGGACCAATGCCAAATGTGGTGGGCGTCGGTCCACGCGGCGGGGCGCCCGCAGCCGGGGAACGCGCAGCCGCAGTCCCTGGCCACCAGGGCTTTCCGTAGTTTCGGGGAGATGATGCGGGTGGTGACGCCGACGTCGAGGGGGTTGCCTTCTCGGTCGACGAAGACCGCGGTGACCTGTGCGTCGCAGGAGATGCGCGCGGCGACGGCAGCGGAGACGGGTCCGGCCCAGGGCATGGTGGCGTGTCTTCTGCGGCGGTAGTSCCGCGGCGGCCGGACGTCTGAACAGCCGTCGTAGCGTCCGGCGCCGACTGGGCCGGTTGCGTTGTCGGAGTGGTAATCCCAGTCGTTTCCGGACCAGGCCCCGGTCGCGGGTGTCGGCGCCGTTGCGGCGACCGCATCCCGTAGTGCGTCGACGTCGATGGTCACCGTGACGTGGGGTCGCTCGCCTCCTTCGAGCGGTCCGCGTGCGTTGTCGAGGTGGCCGCGGATGATCTGTCCGAGGGCGTCGGCGCGGCGTTTGGCGGCGGAGCGGTCGTCCCGGATGGGGTGACCGTCGTTGTCGGTGCTCGGGTGCGGCTTGGACAGCCCGGAGAGGGCGGTCTGGAGGGCCTCGCCGGACTCGGCGTCGAAGCTCCCCTTCACGAGCACCCGCCCGCCCAGGGTGGCGCTGGCGTGGAACTCGTTGAGTTCCGGGTTCTCGGCGTCCGAGGGGAGATCGCTGTCGCGCTCGAACAGGATCTCCATCTCGCGGGCCCGCTTGCGCAACTGTGCGGGGTCCTCGACGCGGGCGGCGATGAGCAGGTAGGCCTCGCAGTCGTCGGCCCGTCCGCTGTTCGGGTCCGGGTGCTCCCAGTCCGTGCCGTCAGGTGCCGGGTCGATGTCGAAGTCTCTGGTGAGCTTCGCGAGTCGGCCGAGGAAGTTGACGATCACCTGGACATGGCCGAGTTCGATCCGTCCCTCGTTCAGCACGTCGGCCACCTGCGGGTGCAGGGGCAGTTCGCGGGAGAGGCGGACGATCTGGGCGGCGTGGGCGCGGTGCATCCGGGTGGTGCCGGCGAGCCAGGCGGTGGTGTCGGCGGCGCCGGCGTGCTCGGGCAGGCAGCGCTGGTCTGCCTCGCGTACGAGTCGGACGAGGAGCGCGTCGCGCCTGCGGATGTCCTGAACCAGTTCCGGCACCGCAGTCAGGATCTCGGTTTCGTCGAGTCGCCATGCCTCGGCCCCGGCGGGGTCGGTGAGCATGGCGTCGAGTTTCATACACCAAATTCTACTCGCACGCACATTCGATTTCTAGTGTATTTATGCTGGTCAAAAGGTATGTGAACCGGAAATATTCCTCTTCGTGACAGTCCGCGGCTTCTCCGACATATGGGTTGGCGGCAGGTATTCGAACCGGTGGATTCGTCGCGTGCGGGTAGGCGGCCCGAAGGCTTCGCGGTAGCAGACCGACCGGCCGGCCGCGGAGATAGTGCGGCCGGCCGAGAGGTCAAACGGCGGGCAAAGGCTGCGTTGCGCGAACCTGGCCTCGGACGAAGAAGGCTGCGACAACACCGAACACGATGAGCGCGATCGTCACCAGTGCCGCGATCACACCACCGCTGCTGGAGGTGCCGACGGCGGTGTCGAGCCCACCGGAGGAGAGGAAGGTTGTCGGGTCGGTGAGGGCGTGGAGAACGACTGCCGCCCAGATGGTGCCGGTGACTCGCATCGTGAGGTACATGCACATGCCGAAGCCGAAGGTGTAGACGACCGTGGCGGCGACGGTGGTCAGTTTCATGCCCGAGATCAGGTTCACGGTGTGCATCAGTGCGAACATCAACGATGAGGCCACCGCGACGTACTTCTCGCTGTGGCGAGCGTCGCGCAGGATCTGGACTACCAGTCCTCGGGTGGCCAGCTCCTCGGTGAGGCCGACGCAGGCACCCATGACGAACATTGCCGCGATCTGCCCGCCGGTCCACGAGCTCCAGTCCGTCCCGGTCACATGCGCGATGATCGCGGCCAGAACCAGCGCCGGGCCGATCCACATCCAGCCGCGTCCCCGAATGGGTTGGGGCCCGAAGATCTTCCCCAGCATGCCGAGTCGGACAGCGACAACAAGCAGTGCGATGGCACCGATCGCGATCGGCAGGGCGAGTCCGAACAGGATGCTGGGCGCGGAACTCACGATGTTGTCCGTGTCGATCTCGTCGGCGAAGATCCACCCGATCAGCTGCGACACCGCCACGTAGAACACCAGGTAGGTCACGATCAGCGCGATCGCCATCCAGATGCTGGGGCGACGCAAGCTTGGTCCGTCTACACGTTCATGCGTCATCGCCTGATCGTAGAGACTCGTCCGCGGCGGCCGACCGTCACACGCAGGCCCCATCCGGAAGGTGTGGGCATCGTCGCACGGATCAGTCGACGCGTCCGTCCGGTGGCGGCGTCCGGCCGGCCCGTCACGGCCCGGGCAGCACCGCGACCCCCGCTCCGTCGAGTTGGGTCCGGTCGGCGGGCCGACCCGCCATCGCGAGCAGCAACTGCTGCATCGGACCCTGCACCAGCGCGCCCTTGCCCGCCGACCACTCGACATCGGTGGCGACCATCCGCACGCCAGAGACCTTGTGCCGCACGCCCATCGACGAGGCAAGCGGCCGGACCAGTCCCGCCGCGCAGGCCGCGGCGACCGGAGGCATGGCGTGCGCCCTCCCGAGCGGGAGGGCGATGTCCTGGGTGTGCAGCAGGATCTCGATCAACGCGAACCGGATCGGGGTACCCGGCGGGTGGCCACGCGAGCCGTCGAGGCGGTCGAAGTCGGCAACGATCTCGGCCGTGGGACGGTCGGAGACCAGTTTGCCCTGCGCGTAGATGGTCTTGCTGTAGCTGCCGTGCGCGCGGATCAGCAGGGGAACCGCGTCACGAAAATCGCGAAGCCGGGTCTGGGGATGGGCGATCACGTGGCCGGCGACGTCCTTGACGGTCCACCCCGCGCAGAGCGAATCCGTTGCCCACTCGTCGTCGGACAGGTCGGCCAGCACGGCGGCGAGAGCCCGGCGTTCGGCGTGGACGTATGACCAGATTTCGTCTCGGGTCAGCTTCATCACGGCCCCTCCAGCGCCAGGACTTCCCGAGACGAATTCTCCCACCGCAGCGCGCCGCCCCTACACCCCCGGCGCCAGGGCCGCCGCCGTCATCCGGCGCAGCACCGCGCGGGTCCGGGTGGGTGCCGACGGGTTGACGCTGTGCGGGGTGGAGTTGATCAGCCCGAAGGTCGCGTGGGCCTTGATCCGGGCGTCGGCCTCGTCGAGTCCGGGATCGACCTGCCGCAGGACCCCTACCCACATCTCGACGTACCGCCGCTGGAACTGGCGCACCTGCCGCCGTGCGGCGTCGGGCAGGGACTCGAGGTCGCGGTCCTGCACGCGGATCAGATCCGGCTCGCCGATCGCGAAGTCGAGGTGGAACTCGACCAGGTCGGCGAGGGCCTGCTCCGGGGTGTCGGCGGCCGTGGCCACCTCGGTGCCGCCGTCGAAGAGGCGGCGGCTGATGTCGACCAGCAGCTCGACCAGCAGCGACTCCTTGTTGGGGAAGTGCCGGTACACCGCCGGGCCGCTGATGCCAACGGCGGCGCCGAGGTCCTCGAGTCGGACGCCCGCATATCCGCGCTCGGCGATCAGGCGGGCCGCGGCCTGCAGCAGCTGACGCCGACGGTCGGCCTTGAGTTGGCTGCGCCGGGTCGGGGCCGGCCCCGTGGCCTGTGTGGGTGCCATCCGATCGCTCCTTCTGACATTGGATCTGGACATCTCAGTTAATCAAAGTTATCTTAGATTGAGTTAGTTGGAGTTAACCGAACTTGGAGCGGACGCTTCCAGCGGTTGACGGACCTCGGAGTGGACGGGTGGTGGCATGACGGTCGACGGGGATCGGAACAGGGCCGAGCATCAGCGGCTGGTCGACGAGTTGCGTACGCGGCTCGGCGTCGCCGCGCTCGGCGGCAGTCAGGCGTCCAGGGAGCGGCACGTGAGCCGGGGCAAGTTGCTCCCGCGTGAGCGCGTCGACACGCTGCTGGATCCGGGCAGCGCATTCCTCGAGTTCTCGCCGCTCGCCGCGAACGGCATGTACGACGACCAGTCCCCGGGCGCCGGGATGATCGCCGGGATCGGCCGGGTCTCGGGTCGCGAGTGCGTCATCGTCGCCAACGACGCCACCGTCAAGGGCGGCACCTACTACCCGATGACGGTCAAGAAGCACCTGCGTGCGCAGGAGATCGCGCTGCAGAACAACCTGCCCTGCATCTACCTGGTCGACTCGGGCGGCGCCTTCCTGCCCCGGCAGGACGAGGTGTTCCCCGACCGCGAGCACTTCGGCCGCATCTTCTACAACCAGGCCAACCTCAGCGCCAAGGGCATCGCCCAGATCGCAGCGGTGATGGGCTCGTGCACCGCGGGTGGCGCCTACGTCCCGGCGATGAGCGACGAGGCCGTGATCGTCCGCAACCAGGGCACCATCTTCCTCGGCGGCCCGCCGCTGGTGAAGGCCGCGACCGGCGAGATCGTCACCGCGGAGGAGCTCGGCGGCGGCGACCTGCACTCCAAGGTCTCCGGCGTCACCGACCACCTCGCCGAGGACGACCAGGACGCGCTGCGCATCGTCCGGCGGATCGTCGCCACCCTCGGCCCCCGCACCGACCGGCCCTGGGACGTGATCCCGGTTGTCGACGCGGTCGCACCGCAGACCGAGCTCTACGACGTGGTGCCCACTGACCCGCGCACCCCGTACGACGTGCACGAGGTGATCACCCGGCTCGTCGACGGTGGAGAGTTCCAGGAGTTCAAGGCCGAGTACGGCAAGACCCTGGTCACCGGCTTCGCCCACATCCACGGCCACCCGGTCGGCATCGTCGCCAACAACGGCGTCCTGTTCGCCGAGTCCGCGATGAAGGGCGCGCACTTCATCGAGCTGTGCGACAAGCGCAGCGTCCCGCTGCTGTTCCTGCAGAACATCGCCGGGTTCATGGTCGGTCGGGACTACGAGGCCGGCGGCATCGCCAAGCACGGTGCGAAGATGGTCACCGCGGTCGCCTGCGCCCGGGTCCCCAAGCTCACCGTGGTGATCGGCGGGTCCTACGGCGCCGGCAACTACTCGATGTGCGGACGCGCCTACTCGCCGCGGTTCCTGTGGATGTGGCCGAACGCGCGGATCTCGGTGATGGGCGGCGAGCAGGCCGCCTCGGTGCTCGGCTCCGTCGGCTCGGGCAACGATCCGGACGAGATCCGTGCCCAGTACGAGGCGCAGGGCAACCCCTACTACTCGACCGCCCGGCTGTGGGACGATGGAGTCATCGATCCCGCCGACACCAGAACTGTTCTCGGACTGGCGCTTTCGGTGTGTGCGCAGGCACCGCTCGAGCCGGTTTCCTACGGCGTCTTCAGGATGTGACCGACATGACCGAATTTCACACCGTCCTGGTGGCCAATCGCGGCGAGATCGCGGTGCGTGTCATCCGAACCCTGCGCGAGATGGGGATCCGATCGGTCGCCGTCTACAGCGAGGCCGACGCCGACGCGCGCCACGTCCGTGAGGCGGACACCGCGGTCCTGCTCGGTCCCGCGGCCGCCCGGGAGAGCTATCTCGACATCGACAAGGTGGTCGCGGCCGCGGTCCGCACCGGGGCGCAGGCCGTGCACCCGGGATACGGATTCCTCTCCGAGAACTCGGCCTTCGCGGCCGCGCTCGAGGCGGCGGGCATCGCCTTCCTCGGACCGTCGGCGCGTGCCATCGAGGTGATGGGCGACAAGATCACCGCAAAGAACGCGGTGGCGGCATTCGACGTCCCGGTGGTCCCCGGCATCGCCCGGCCCGGGCTGACCGACGCGGACCTGATCGCGGCAGCCGACGACATCGGCTACCCGGTTCTGGTCAAGCCCTCGGCCGGCGGTGGCGGCAAGGGCATGCGCCTGGTCACCGAGCCCGGCGCCCTGGCGGAGGCGCTCGCCAGCGCCCGCCGCGAGGCCGCCTCGGCCTTCGGCGACGACACGCTCTTCCTCGAACGATTCGTGTTGCGTCCCAGGCACATCGAGGTCCAGGTCATTGCGGACACACACGGCAACGTGGTGCACCTCGGCGAGCGCGAGTGCAGCCTGCAGCGCCGGCACCAGAAGGTGATCGAGGAGGCGCCCTCGCCCCTGCTCGACGAGGCGACGCGGGCGCGGATCGGCGAGGCCGCCTGCAACACCGCGCGCAGCGTCGACTACACCGGCGCCGGCACGGTGGAGTTCATCGTCTCCGCGGACAGCCCCGACGAGTTCTTCTTCATGGAGATGAACACCCGGCTGCAGGTCGAGCACCCGGTCACCGAGATGGTGACCGGACTGGACCTGGTCGAGTGGCAGGTCCGGGTGGCTGCGGGCGAGAAGCTCGGCTTCGGGCAGGGCGACGTGACCATGACCGGGCACGCCATCGAGGCCCGGGTGTACGCCGAGGACCCGTCGCGGGGGTTCCTGCCCACCGGCGGGCTGGTGGTCGACGTGGTCGAGCCGACCGGGCGCGGGGTGCGCGTCGACTCCGGGCTGCGGGCGGGCACCGAGGTCGGCAGCGACTACGACCCGATGCTCGCCAAGGTGATCGTGCACGGCGCCGACCGGGCCGCCGCGCTGCGGGGCCTCGACCGGGCGCTGGGGGAGACTGCGGTGCTCGGCGTGGTGACCAACATCGAGTTCGCCCGCTTCCTGCTCGCCGACCCCGACGTGGTCGCCGGCCGGCTGGACACCGGCCTGCTCGACCGCCGGGTCGAGGACTTCGTCGCGGCCCAGGCATCGGACGAGGAGTTCATCGCCGCCGGCACCTACCGATGGCTCGGCGGCTGGCCGGCGCGGGCCGAGATCGCCGACCCCTGGGCGCTGCCCTCGGGCTGGCGGGTCGGGGAGTCGGTTCCCACCAGTATCCGGCTGGTCGGCCCCGCCCGCACCGATCACGTCCGGATCGCCGGACACCCCGGCGCCGCGACGGTGGCGCTCGAGGACGGCGAAAGCCGCAGCCTCACCGCGACACTCGACGGGCCGCTGCTGTCCCTCGTGCTCGACGGACTGCGGACGACCTACCGCGTCGCCGAGCACGACGGCCACATCTGRCTGGCCGGTCCCCGCGGCACCACGGTGCTCCGGCAGGCGGCGGAGGTGAACGTGCGCACCGGTGACGTGCACGCCGGCGAGGCCGAGATCACCAGTCCCATGCCGGGATCCGTCATCGCGGTCGGTGCCGAGTCCGGCGCCGCCGTGGCCGCGGGCGACGTGCTGGTGGTGGTGGAGGCCATGAAGATGGAGCACGCGATGCGTTCGCCGGTCGACGGAACCGTCGAACTGCTCGTCGCCGCGGGCGACCAGGTCAAGGTGGACCAGGTGCTGGTCCGGGTGGTCCCGCACGCCACCGACACGAACGACAACAACGACATCGAAACGAAGGGCGCCGCGTCATGACCGACTACCTCTCCAGCGGACAGCTTCCCGACGAGTACCAGCAGCTGGCGAAGACCGTCCGGGACTTCGCGCAGACCGTCGTCGCACCCGTCGCCGCCGAGCACGACGCCAACCACACCTTCCCGTACAAGGTGATCGACGGGATGGCCGACATGGGCCTGTTCGGCCTGCCGTTCCCGGAGGAGTACGGCGGCATGGGCGGTGACTACTTCGCACTGTGCCTCGCGCTCGAGGAACTGGGCAAGGTTGACCAGTCGGTCGCCATCACACTCGAGGCCGGCGTCTCGCTCGGCGCGATGCCGGTGTACCGCTTCGGCAACGAGGCGCAGAAGGCGGAGTGGCTGCCGCAGCTCACCAGCGGTAAGTCGCTCGCCGCCTTCGGCCTCACCGAACCCGGTGCGGGCAGCGACGCCGGCGGCACCAAGACCACCGCCAAGCTGGACGGCACCGACTGGATCGTCAACGGCAACAAGCAGTTCATCACCAACTCCGGCACCGACATCACCAGGCTGGTCACGGTCACCGCGGTCACCGGGGTCAGGGAGAACGGCACGAAGGAGATCTCCACCATCCTGGTGCCGACCTCCACGCCCGGCTTCACCGCCGAGCCGGCCTACAACAAGGTCGGCTGGAACGCCTCGGACACCCATCCGCTGACCTTCCAGGACGTCCGCGTCCCCCAGGAGAACCTGCTCGGCGAGCGCGGCCGCGGCTACGCGAACTTCCTGCGGATCCTCGACGAGGGCCGGATCGCCATCGCCGCGCTCAGCGTCGGCGCCGCGCAGGGCTGCGTGGACGAGTCCGTCAAGTACGCCAAGGAGCGGGAGGCGTTCGGCAGGCCGATCGGCGCCAACCAGGCCATCGCCTTCAAGATCGCCCGGATGGAGGTGCGCGCCCATGTCGCCCGCACCGCGTACTACGACGCGGCCGCACTGATGTTGGCGGGCAAGCCCTTCAAGAAGCAGGCCTCCATCGCCAAGCTGGTGGCCAGCGAGGCCGCGATGGACAACGCACGCGACGCCACCCAGATCTTCGGCGGCTACGGCTTCATGAACGAGTACCCGGTTGCGCGGCACTACCGGGACAGCAAGATCCTCGAGATCGGCGAGGGCACCACCGAGGTGCAGCTGATGCTGATCGCGCGGGAGGCGGGGCTGTGACCGGGGCGACGGGGGAGGCCGGCTCGGCACCCACGAAGAGAATTGTCCAGCGCGGACTCTGGTTCGAGGAGTTCGAGACCGGTGTCGTCTACGAGCACCAGCCGGGCCGCACCGTCACCGAGGCCGACAACGTCCTGTTCACCACGCTGACGATGAACACCCAGGCGCTGCACCTGGACGCCGCGTTCAGCGACGCGCTGCCGCCGTTCAACCAGCGGCTGGTGAACTCGATGTTCACGCTCTCCACGCYGGTCGGGCTGTCGGTCGCACAGCTGACCCAGGGCACCATCGTCGGCAACCTCGGGTTCTCCGAGATCGCGTTCCCCAAGCCGCTCTTCCACGGCGACACCATGTACGCGGAGACGGTGATCGTCGACAAGCGCGAGTCGAAGAGCCGGCCGGGCGAGGGCATCGTCACCCTCGCCCACACCGCGCGCAACCAGCACGGCGACATCGTCGCGACCGCGGTCCGAAAGACCATGGTGCGCAAGCGGCCCACGGGGGAGGGGCGATGACGCAGACGGCATCTTCCGGTCGCTCCGACGGACCCGCTCCGTGGACCCCGCCCGGCTCGGCGTGGCTGTTCTGCCCGGCCGACCGGCCCGAGCGGTATGCGAAGGCGGCGGCCGCGGCGGATGTGGTGATCCTCGACCTCGAGGACGGCGTCGGGCCCGACGACAAGGCGGCCGCCCGGCGGGCGCTGATCGAGAATCCGCTGGACCCGGAGCGCACGGTGGTCCGCGTCAACGCGGCGGGCACGCCGGACCAGGCGCTGGATCTGGCGGCGCTGTCGCAGACCCGCTACCCGCGGGTGATGCTGCCCAAGTGCGAGTCCGCCGAGCAGGTCCGCTCGCTGGCACCCCGCGAGGTGGTGGTGCTGGTGGAGTCGCCACTCGGCGCGCTGGTGGTCGCGGAGGCCGCGCAGGTCGCCAACGCGGTCGGGGTGATGTGGGGCGCCGAGGACCTGGTGGCCGCCCTCGGCGGCAACTCGAGCAGGTGGGCGGACGGCAGTTACCGGGACGTGGCACGGCACGTGCGCTCGGCCTCGCTGCTGGCGGCCAAGGCGCACGGGCGATTCGCTCTGGACTCGGTGTACCTGGACCTCGAGGACCTCGACGGCCTGCGCGAAGAGACCCTGGACGCGGTCGCGGTCGGGTTCGACGCGAAGGTGGCGATCCATCCGCGGCAGGTCGAGGTGATCCGCGATGCCTACGCGCCGACCGCGGACGAGACCGGCTGGGCCCAGAGGGTTCTCGCGGAGTCCGTGCACCAGCGCGGGGTGTTCGCCTTCGAGGGTCGGATGGTCGATGCACCGCTGCTTCGACATGCCGAACGGATCGTGCGCCGGGCCGGCAACTGACGCTGTACTGAACCGGGATTCGCCGAGGGAGTGGAGATGGACGTGACACCGACCGAGCAGGGATCGCCGGCGCCGCAGTGGGTGCCGACGGCCGCGGACGTCGCCGATGCCAGGATCACCGACTTCACGCGGTGGGTGGAGCGGCGGCACGCGGTGACGCTGCCCGACTACGGGGCGCTGTGGGAGTGGTCCGTCGACGACCTCGACGGCTTCTGGCGCGCCGTCTGGGACTATTTCGACGTGCAGTCGCAGACGCCGGTGGGCGCCGCGCTGGCCGAGGAGAAGATGCCCGGCGCGGTGTGGTTCCCCGGCACCCGGCTCAACTACGTCGACCAGGTGCTGCGGCACGAGCGGCCGGACCGGCCCGCGCTGGTCTACTCGGCGGAGCAGGCCGGGTCGGACGTCGAGGTGTCCTGGGCAGAGCTGCGTCGACAGGTCGGGGCGCTCGCCGCGACGCTGCGCGGCCACGGCGTCGGCCCCGGCGACCGCGTGGTCGGCTACCTGCCGAACGTGCCGGAGGCGGTGATCGCCTTCCTCGCGACCGCCAGCATCGGCGCGGTGTGGTCCGCCTGCGGGCAGGACTACTCGGCGCACGCGGCGCTCGACCGGCTCGGCCAGCTCGCCCCGGTCGTCCTGGTCACCGCCGACGGGTACAGCTTCGGCGGCAAGGTGCACCACCGCGGCGAGGCGGTGGAGCAGCTGCGCGAGGGTCTGCCGAGCCTGAACCTGACGGTGCAGCTGAGCCGGTTCGGCGCGGACTCCGGTCCCGGGGCGTCGGGGGCCGTGATGTCCTGGGCGGACGCCACCGCGGGCGACGCTCCGCTCGAGCCGGTCGCCGTCGACTTCGATCACCCGCTGTGGGTCGTCTTCTCCAGCGGCACAACGGGACTGCCGAAGGGCATCGTGCACGGTCACGGCGGGGTGCTGCTCGAACACCTCAAGTCGATCGCCCTGCAGAACGACGTCGGACCCGAGAGCACCCTCTTCTGGTACACCAGCCCGAGCTGGATGATGTGGAACTTCCAGGTGGCGGGGCTGCTGGTCGGGGCCACCGTGGTCTGTTACGACGGCAGCCCGTCCTACCCGGCGACCGACTCCCTCTTCGCCCTCGCCGCCCGGCACCGCGCCACGCTGCTCGGGACCAGCCCCGGCTACGTCCTGGCCGTCGCCAAGGCCGGACTGGTCCCGCGCCGCGACCACGACCTCGCGGCGCTGCGGGCGGTGGGCATCACCGGGTCGACGCTGCYGGCGTCGTCCTCGCTGTGGCTCTCGGAGAACGTCGGGGCCGCGGTGCCGGTGTACTCGATCAGCGGCGGCACCGACGTGGTGTCCGCCTTCGTCGGCGGGGTGCCGACGGTCCCGGTGTGGCCGGGCGAGCTGTCCGCGCGTTATCTCGGGGTGGCGCTGGACGCCTTCGACGAGACCGGGCGCCCGGTCCGGGGGCAGGTCGGCGAGCTGGTGGTGACCCGGCCGATGCCGTCGATGCCGGTGCGGTTCTGGAACGACCCCGGCGACGCGCGCTACCGCGATTCCTACTTCGACACCTTTCCCGGAGTGTGGCGCCACGGCGACTGGATCACCGTCACCGATCGYGGCAGCGTGGTGGTGCACGGCCGGTCGGACTCGACCCTCAACCGGAACGGGATCCGGATGGGCAGCGCGGACATCTACCAGGCTGTCGAGGGGCTGCCGGAGATCGCCGAGGCGTTGGTGATCGGCGCCGAGCAACCGGACGGCGGGTACTGGATGCCGCTGTTCGTGGTGCTGGCCGAGGGTGCGGTGCTCGACGACGCGCTGCGGGAGCGGATTCGGTCCGCGATCCGGGAGCAGGCCTCGCCCCGGCACGTGCCGGACCAGATCGTCGAGGCGCCGGGCATTCCGCACACCCGGACCGGCAAGAAGCTCGAGGTCCCGATCAAGCGGATCTTCCAGGGCGCCGACGCAAATCGGATCCTCGATCGGACCGCGATCGACGCGCCGGAGCTCATCGACTGGTACCTGGCTCAACGGCGTTGACCAGGGCAGATGAGATATTGCGTCTCGGCATGTAACTGAATTTTTGTGAAGTCGGCCACAATTTGCCTCGCGTTCCAATACGCTGCTGCCAAGTCGGGCGACAGGGTGGCTCCGAGACCGGGGGCGAGCGGGTAACCGCAGCTCAACGGGAGCGGATCTGTGCATGGCGTCCGGGATGAAGCCGCCGACACGCAAAGGACGCGCCGTGAACTTGAAGAGAATCGCTCCCGCGATCGCCGCTCTCGCAACCGTGAGCCTGATTGCTGCGGGCTGTAGCAGCGACAGCGAGGCGAACTCCGGGGGAGGCGCCACCGCCGCCACCGGAGACCCGATCAAGGTCGGTCAGATCGTGCCCATCGAGGCGCCGGGCCTCGGCTCCGTCACCTACGCGGAGAGCACGGTCGCGTCGGTCAACGCGTTCAACGAGCGGGGCGGCGTGAACGGACGGCCGCTCGAACTGTTGCAGTGCGACTCCAAGGGCGATCCGAACACGGAGGTCGACTGCGCGAACAAGATGGTCTCCGAGGGGGCCGTCGCGACCCTCGCGGACTTCACGCCGGCCTCGGCCGAGGCGTCGTCGAAGATCCTGTTCGACGCCGGCATCGCCCGAGTCGGGTTGAACCCGGTGAACATGGCGGACTTCACCGCCACGAACGTCTACACCCCGTTCTCCGGCTCGCTGCTCAACCTGTACGGGATGATCGACATCCTGGTGGCGCAGGGGAAGACCAAGCTCAGCCTGATGCGCCCCGACCTCCCGGTCACCGCGCAGCTGGTCGGGCTGCTGACCCCCGCGGTACAGGCGAAGGGCGCCGAGATCGTCAACGACGTCGCGGTGGGCGCGGGCGCGACCGACTACACCCAGTTCATCGCCGCGGCCGAGCGCAACGGCGCGCAGGGCGTGATCATGGCGCTCGGCGCCACTGACGCCAACCCGATCGCGCAGGCGTTCGAGCAGCTCGGGTCGAAGCTGACCTTCGCGCTGGGGACGGCAGGCTTCACCCAGGCCGACCTGCAGGACCTCGGCACCTTCGCCACCTCCTCGACGTACACCAGCCCGACTCCCGCGCCCTCGTCCAGCACCGAGGACTTCCCCGGACTCAAGGACTTCCTCGCAGACATGGACAAGTCCGGCAAGGAGGAACTCGAGCTGCAGAACCTCACCGGCGACGCGGTGAACCCGTGGCTGTCGGTGCGCGCGTTCGGCGAGGTCGCCAAGGGCCTCGACGAGATCAACGCGAAGACGGTCTGGGGCGGATTCGAGAACGCCAAGAACCTCGACATGGCCGGACTGATCCCGGCCTGGACGCCGGGTGCGGTCGAGCCCTTCGGGATCTTCCAGCGGGTCTCGAACTCGATGATGTACAAGATGACGTTCGACGGTGACGTGCTGGTCACCGACCCGACGCAGTACGACCTGCGTACCCCCACCGCCTAGTCCACGCCCCCACCCTGGAGATTGACGAATGACTGAGTTCTTGCAGTTCGCGATTCTCGGCCTGGGAGCTGGCTCTGCCTACGCGCTCCTGGCGCAGGGCATCGTGCTGGTCTACCGCGGATCCGGGGTGGTGAACTTCGCCCAGGGCGCGATCGCCATGGTGGGGGCCTACATATGCCTGGAAACCCTCCGGCACGACCAACACTGGGGGCTGCTGCCGGCCTTCCTGGTGGCGGTCGTGGTGGCCGGACTGATCGGCCTGGCATTTCAGCTGCTGGTGTTGCGGTGGCTCGCCAACGCCGCGCCGATCGTCCGGCTGGCCGCCACCCTCGGCCTGATGGTGATCCTGCAGGCGGGGGTGCAGCAGTACTACGGCAGTACGTCGATCCGGGTGAAGACCTTCCTGCCCGACGAGGCGTATCGCTGGGGAGGCGTTGTGGTGCAGCAGGATCGGATGATCCTGCTGGGTATCGCGATCCTGTCGACGGCTGCGCTGTGGGCGTGGACCAACTTCACTCGGGTGGGCCTGGCCATCACCGCATCCGCCGAGAACGAGCGAGCTGCCGCCGCGCTCGGCTGGTCGCCGCAGCGGCTGGCCACACTGACCTGGACCGTCGGCGGCGCCCTTGCCGGTGCCGCCGGCATCCTGGTGGCGCCCCTGACCGGGCTCACCCCGTCGGCCTTCGTGGTGATCGT
Organism: Rhodococcus sp. P4_F5; assembly: GCF_056401315.1. NCBI lineage: Bacteria > Bacillati > Actinomycetota > Actinomycetes > Mycobacteriales > Nocardiaceae > Rhodococcus > Rhodococcus sp. P4_F5. The sequence continues at coordinate 84,133 of NZ_JBFUJP010000012.1, forward strand.
GACGGTCTCGGCGCTGGCCGCGGCGCTGCTCGGCGGCTTCCGTTCCTTCCCCCTGACCCTGATCGGCGGCCTGCTGCTCGGCGTGGGTGAGAGCCTGGTCGTCCTGTACCAGGACGACCTTCGGGATCTGCTCGGGATGGAAACGCTCACCGGCGTCAACCGGGCGGTGCCGTTCTTGGTGATCCTGGTGGTGCTGGTGGTGCGGGGGAAGGGGCTGCCGTTGCGCAGCCATGTCTCAGAGCGGCTGCCCAAGCTCGGTTCCGGCGAGATCCGCTGGCCGCTCGTCGTCCTCGGGATCCTGGTGGCCGTGGGCATCATCCTGAGCGGCGGCGACTGGCTGCGGTCGTTGACCCTGACACTGGCCGCGGCGGTGTTCCTGCTCTCGATCGTGGTGCTGACAGGCTTCGCCGGCCAACTCTCGCTCGCCCAGTACACCGTCGGCGGCCTGGGCGCGCTGTTCGCCGCGCGACTCGTCGGCGAGGCCGGCTGGCCACTGGTGCCCGCGGCCCTGGTGAGCGTGGCGGCGGTGATCGCGATCGGTGTGGTGTTCGCGCTGCCGGCGTTGCGGACGCGGGGTGTGAACCTGGCGGTGGTCACCCTCGGACTCGGGTTCACCATCCAAGAGATGGTGTTCAACAATCCGACCTTCACCGGCGACAAGCTCGAGGGCTCGGTGAAGATCCATCAGCTGAGCCTGTTCGGACTCGATGTGACGCCCAGCGTCCATCCTGAGCGGTGGGCGACGGTGTGCCTCGTGGCGTTGGTCGTCTGCGGTCTGATTGTCGCGAACCTGCGGCGCTCGCGCACCGGGCGACGGCTCATCGCCGTGCGCACCAACGAGCGGGCCGCGGCCTCCCTCGGCATCAGCGTGTTCGGGGTCAAGATCTACGCCTTCGCGCTCGCGTCCGGCCTGGCCGCAGTGGCCGGCATCCTCCTGGGCCTGCGCAACACTGCCGTCACCTACCTAGAGTTCAACGTGTTCGCGTCGATCAACGCCGTGGTCCAGGCGGTGACCGGCGGCCTCGGGTTTGTCACGGGTAGCCTCATCGGCTCGCTGATGGCGCCCGGCGCCCTCTTCAGCCGGCTGCTGTCCGGCTTGGCCATCGCCGCGCTGCTCGGCGGCGTGATCCTCATCGTCACCCTGCTCACCAACCAGAACGGCATCGCCGACATGATCTCCCGCGGGGTGCGGAAGAACCCCGCACTGGTTGCGGTACTCGCGCGCAAGAAGCGCCGTGGACATGAGCTGTCAGACGAGGCGCCCACCGGGTCGGTCACCCCGACGCCACTGACGGTGCGCGGCCTGACAGTCCGGTTCGGTGGTGTGACCGCCGTCGACGGCGTCGACCTCGACATCGCGCCCGGACAGGTGGTGGGCCTGATCGGGCCCAACGGCGCCGGCAAGACCACCGTCATCGACGCCATCACCGGATTCGTCAGCCCCGCGGCCGGCAAGCTCACGCTGGGGGACCAGGACATCACCGGCTGGTCCACCGCGCGGCGCTCCAAGGGCGGCCTGCGCCGGTCCTTCCAGTCGCTCGAGCTGTTCGAGGACGTCACGGTCGGCGAGAACATCCACGCCGGCGCCGACGAGTCCACCTGGCTCGCCCGGCTCACCGACCTCGTCAGCCCGGGCCGCCATCCCCTCTCACCGAGTGCATCGGCGGTGGTGCGGGACTTCGAGCTGGAGAACGACCTGGACGTGCTGCCGAGCGAGCTGTCGTACGGCCAGCGCCGGCTGGTGGGTATCGCCCGCGCCGTTGCCTCCGCTCCTTCCGTCATCCTGCTCGACGAGCCGGCGGCCGGACTGGACGACGCAGAGAGTCGAGAACTCGCGGTCGCCATTCGGCACCTGGCCGTGCAACGCGGGGCCGGGGTGCTCCTGATCGAACACGACATGGGTCTGGTGATGTCCACCTGTGACCGGATCGTGGTGCTCGCAGCCGGCCGGGTGCTCGCGGCCGGCACGCCCGAGGAGATCGCCGCCAGCCCGGCGGTTCGCGATGCCTACCTGGGCGCCGAGGACGAGGACGAGGACAAGGCTGCGGCTGAGACCGAGGCTGCGGCCGAGACCGAGGCTGCGGCCGAGACCGAGACTGCGGCCGAGACCGAGACTGCGGCCGAGACCGAGACCGCGGCCGAGACCGCGGCTGGGACCGAGAAGACAACGGGAGCAGTGCGATGACCATCACCAGCGAGAAGACGGTGGCGTCCGACGTCGTGCTCGAATGCCGCGGACTGAGCGCGGGTTACGCGGGGGCCGTGGTCTGCCGCGACCTCGACATCAAGGTGAGTTCGGGCGAGGTGGTGGCACTCATCGGCGCCAACGGCGCCGGCAAGTCCACCACCATGCTCACCGTGGCCGGCGAACTGGCCCCGATCGCGGGCGAGCTCTCGGTGCTCGGCTCCGCGAAGCGTTCCTCGCTGTCGGCGCTGGCGCGCCGCGGCATGAGCTACGTGACCGAGGAACGGTCCGTGATCATGGGCCTGACGACGGCGGAGAATCTCCGCCTGGCCGGGGTCACCGCCGACGCCGCCTGCGAGATCTTCCCCGAGCTGCGCGCACTGCTCAAGCGCCCCGCCGGCCTGCTGTCGGGTGGCGAACAGCAGATGTTGACGCTGGCCAGGGCGCTGGCACGGGAGCCGCGCCTGCTGTTGGCCGACGAACTGTCGCTGGGACTCGCGCCGCAGATCGTGCAGCGACTGCTCGCCGTGGTCCGGGAGGCAGCGGACCGCCGCAACCTCGGTGTGCTCCTCGTCGAGCAGCACGTGCGGCAGGTACTCGCGGTCGCGGACCGGGTGTACGTGATGCGCCGMGGGCAGGTGATGCTCTCGGGCACCGCGGCGGAGATCGGCGCCGATCTCGACGCGGTGCAGCGGGCGTACCTGGCACCGGCGTCGGGCCCGATCGAGGGCGGATAGCCGCTGGAGCGGCACCCTCTTGTACCGTTGGGCGATCGTCGGGCCTGGTCAGGCCGCGTCAACTCGGGTGCAACAAAGGGGGCTCAGTGGTAGCGGGATCGAAGTCGTCCGTGGTTCGGGTGCCCAAGGCGGGTGAACTCGTCGCTGCCAGTCTGCGTCGCCGGATCATCACCGGAGAGCTCGAGGTGGGCGACCCGTTGCCCACCGAAGCCATCCTGATGGAGCAGTTCGGGGTGTCGCGGCCGACGTTACGCGAGGCCTTCCGGATTCTCGAGTCCGAGGCGATCATCACGGTCCTGCGCGGCGCCCACGGCGGCGCCCGGGTGCTCGCGCCCGACGCGTCCAGCGCGGCGCGGTACACCGGGCTGCTGCTGCAGTACCAGGGCACGCCGCTGGTCGACGTCTACCGGGCCCGGGCATCGCTCGAGGTGTCCGCGGTCGGGATGCTGGCCGCAGGGACCCAGGGCAACGAGTTGGAGACGTTCGCCGACCTGCTCGCGGCCGGGGAGGACCTGCTCGACGACGCGGAGGCCTTCGCGCGGCACGACGTCGACGTGCACCAGGCGCTGATCGACCTGGCCGGCAACCAGACGCTCGCGGTGCTCGGGGGCATGCTCGTGCATATCATCGACGCACACAATGCGCTGTTCATCGCCGCGCACGGGGGCGGCAACGAGCGGCCCGCCGCCCGCGCCGCGCATCGGGCCTACCTCAAGCTGCTCGGCCTGATCCGCGACGGGGACGCGACCGCGGCGCAGGAGTTCTGGCGTAAGCACCTCGACGCGATCGAGAAGTACATGATCGGCGACTCGGAGACCACGCTCGTCGAGGTGCTGTCCTAGGCCAGGTCACGGGATCGGGATCACCAGCGGCGGCAGCCCCGGAATCTCCACCCGGATCTCGGGCGGTGGCGGCGGGGCCGGTGGCGGCGGAGCTGCCGGCACCACGACGGGAGCCGGTGGCGGCGGCGGGGGTTCCGGCGGCGGCGGGGGCTCCGGTGGTGGCGGGGGCATCGGTGGCGGCGGGGGCATCGGTGGCGGCGGAGGCGGTGGCGCCGGTGGGCGCCGCTCGGCCAGCGCCGGCGCCGGCG
>NZ_JBFUJP010000013.1:0-86493 GCF_056401315.1 Rhodococcus sp. P4_F5
CCGATGGCAGGCCGGGTGTTTGTCCGCGCAGACAAGTTTGGTGTTCACCGAGAGCCCGTACGTCTTCCTCATCACTGCGAACCCGTGGGCGAGGGTTGCGGTAGGTGTAACAGGCGGTGTTGGCGGGTCTCGTCGTATCGATACGAAGGGGACGACGATGAGTCAGCCAACCATGGACCCGACCTTCTATCGCAGCGCAGCCGAGGCGGCCGCCGCTCCGCCCGAGACACTGGCCTATGTGGTCGCGTTCGATCCCGCGGCGGCGAAGCCCGATGCGCTGAGCGTGATCGACGTGGATCCCGGCTCGGAAACATACGGCCGGGTGGTGGGCTGGACCGAGGTACCCCACCGGGGCGGCGAGCTGCACCACTTCGGCTGGAACGCCTGTAGCAGCGCACTGAAACACGAGGGTCACCACATGGAAGGGTTGGCCCGCCGGTACCTGATCGTGCCGGGTCTGCGCTCGTCCCACCTGTATGTGTTCGACACCCAGCCCGACCCACGTCAACCCACCCTGGTCAAGACCGTGGACAGCGCCGTGCTCGCAGCCCAGGCCGGATACTCCCGACCACACACGTTGCACTGCGGGCCGGACGGCGTCTTCATGACCTGCCTCGGCGGCGTGAATGGATCGGACGGGCCGGGCGGGATCGCACTGCTCGATCACGACACGTTCGACGTGCTCCGGCAATGGGAGACCGACCGGGGACCGCAATACCTCGCCTACGACGCGTGGTGGCATCTCAACCAGAACACGCTGATCAGCAGCGAGTGGGGCACGCCTTCGATGATCGAGGACGGGCTGGTGCCGGAGCTGTTGCTGGCGAACAAGTACGGCCACGCCATCCACTTCTGGGACCTCGCCACCGGCCGGCACCGGCAGCGGGTGGATCTCGGCGAGCAGTACCAGATGCCGCTCGAGCTGCGCCCGTCGCATGACCCGGATGCCACCTGGGGGTTCGTTGGTGTGGTGGTCTCGACCGAGGATCTGTCGGCCTCGGTGTGGCGTTGGCACCGTGACGGCGGCAACTGGGCGGTGGACAAGGTGATCACCGTCCCGGCCGAGCCGGCCGATCCGGACCTGCTGCCGCCGGCGCTGAAACCGTTCGGTGCGGTGCCACCGCTGGTCACCGACATCGACCTGTCCGTCGACGACCGGTTCCTCTACGTCTCGTGCTGGGGCATCGGGGAGCTCAAGCAGTTCGACGTGCACGACCCTGCCAACCCGACGGAGACCGGGTCCATCCGGCTCGGCGGGATCGTCGGCCGCAACGCGCATCCGGCGGCACCGAACCGGCCGCTGTCCGGCGGCCCACAGATGGTCGAGATCAGCCGTGACGGTCGGCGGGTCTACCTCACCAACTCCCTCTACGGCGCCTGGGACGACCAGTTCTACCCGGACGGCGTCGGGGCCTGGATGGCTGCGATCCACACCGATCCTCGCGGAGGAATGACCGTCGACGAGACCTTCTTCCCCCACGACGAGGACTTCCGGGGTCTGCGGGTACACCAGGTTCGCCTCCAGGGCGGCGACGCGTCCTCCGATTCGTACTGCTACCGATAGCAGTCGGCGTTGGCCTACGGCCCGCGCCGCGAGCCCCGGGGCTCGACTCCCCTTGCACGGCGGATCGGGGAGATCCGTCGAGTCATCACCCTCTGGAACGCCAAGGAACCACGCGAGAACACCGCCACGTAACGCCGCGAGTCACAGCCTTTCGTGTCCGCAATCGATGGTTCGCGATACACCCCGAACCCGAGACCTGTGACTCGCGGCGATACATGGCGGGGTTCTCGCGTCGTCAGGTGGCGTCAAGCAAGCCCGCCGCAGTCACCGGCGGGTTGTCTCATCTGTTGCGAGGAGTTCTCGGATGCTGGCATAGAGATGACGCCGGAAGATTGCTTCTGGTTCGCGCCAGTCAAGATGATGGTTGACCTCGAGGGCGACAATGCCGTGGAACGCCCCCCACCAGGCGAGAAAGTCATCGAGGAGATCGTCGTCGGCCAACAGTTGACTGATCATGCAGCCTCGGGCCTCGGCATATGGGGTGGCGATTGGTCGCAGCACGTCAGTTTGCGCGGACACGGTGGACCCACCTGGTGGTGCGGCGTACCCGTCGATCTGGTCAAAGAAGATGAGGTTGAACTGTCGGCGATGTGCGATCGCCCAGGACCGGTAGGCAAGTGGACCGGCAGCGAGGCGCTGTTCGAGAGCTGACCCTGCCGATGCACCAGTTGCAGCAGCGATGGTGGCTTCGAGCGATTGATAGCTCTGCACGATCAACTCGGTGAACAGTTCGGCGAGACTGGGAAAGTAGGTGTAGAGCGCGGGTGCGCTGACCCCGACCTCGCGCGCGATCCCGCGAAGGGTGACCGCAGTCGGTCCACCTTCCTCGAGTCGTCGGCGCGCTTCGGCGACGATGTCCTGCTTGAGTTCTCGACGCTGCCGATCGCGTCTGGGTTCCTTCGTCATCCTGCACAGGATACACTTAACGCTGTTAGGTAACCGAACATCGATCAGGAAGCAGGGTGTTGTGAATCAGACTGTCGGAATGACGCTCGATTGCGTCGACGTGAAGACCGCGGCGATCTTCTGGAAAGCTGCCCTCGGCTACGACGAACCCGTCCCATTTACAGACGGTGCGCAGTTCCATGGGCTTGTTTCACCGGGCGGAGGTTTGCATCACCTCACGCTGCAAAGTGTGAAAGAGCCGAAAGATGTCAAGAACCGGGCTCACCTGGATCTCTTCGTCGATGACCTCGACTCTGAGGTCTCGCGACTAGCTGGCCTCGGTGCGCGAACACTGGAAGAGCACAACGACGACGGCGGGTATCGCACCGCGGTACTGGCCGATCCCCTGGGAAATGAGTTCTGTGTCGTCCAACGCTGAGTAGCAGCCTCTCATCACAGCTCGACGGCCTAGGTGCGCGGCGGCGTGGCGGAATCGTGACTACTCGACTGCGGGATGCTTGAGCAGTGAGCGCAGCGCAGTTCTTCGATCCCCCCAAAGAGCGACGCGAGAACACCGCCATCTATCGACGCGAGTCACACCAATGGGGTTCTGCGCCTGATCGGGGCGCTATGGCTGAAAGTCCCAACGGAGTAGACCGTCCTCGATGACCGGCACCCACCCCTCGCAGTCCGTTCCCTGCTCGAGCGCCGTCGCAGTGGAGTCGAGCATCGCCTCGATCGAGACCCACTTCAGGGTTTCGACTCCCTCCCCGAAGAAGTCGACCACGCAGTCCTTGCGGTCCCCGGAGCGGGTGTAGATCACGAGGTAGTCGCCGGCGCCGTCCTCACCGATAGGGATGTAGGCGGGTAGGTAGGTCCCGGCTTCCTCTCCTGCGGGTGCAGCCATCAACATCTCAGTGCCCCCGAGATCGTCGGTCATGTCCTGCCACAGCTGAGTCATCCGTGAGTGAACCTCAGCGGCGGCAGTGGCGGAGATTGGTGCGAACCTGGGGAGTAGATAGAGCGGGCAACCGGGGTGGCTGCCATCGTGCAGAGTGAACCACTGGCGGAGTTGTTCAGACCAGACCCTGCCGGTGGCAGTCTCAGCGGCGCGAATATCTGCCGGTTTGGCAGGCGGCAACAGTTTCGCCGCGGTCGCGGAGGCGTGTTGCTCGCACCAGCGGATGATCCGGGCCCAGTTCGCCTCAACCGTCATGACGCAAAGCTATCGGCGCCGGCGTCGAACCGTGGTTAGAATTCCGATATATCAACAACATTCCCCAGGTCAACAAAGACAAGACGGTGCGGGCAGACGCTTCCCTCGGCCCCGAGGCTTCCGCGGCTGAATCCGGCCGCCAATTTTCGCGCTCAGCTGGGTTGACCGGGAGTGACTCTCCCAGAGATCCCCACCAGTGGATACCAGCGGCGTCTGGCTTTAGTTTCCGCGCAACGGTTCCCAGCGGCTCGCCGAGGTCTCCGTTGGCAACGTCCTGCCCGAACCGCACAGGCGCGACCTCACCATCCGGATTCGTGTCCGGAAAACGGTCGTTTTCCGGACGCGGATCCGGATTGCGAGGTCGCGGACGGTGCGACGCACTGAGCTGACGAGTCAGCTCAGCCGGCTCGAGCCGAACTGGGCGACGAAGCGCTTCTGCCATGGCATCTCGACGGCCCTGCGTGAGTAGTTCTCACGGACATAGTCGACAGCCTTGTCGGCCGGTATTCCGTCGAGCACTGCAAGGCAGGCCATCGCAGTTCCCGTGCGTCCGAACCCGCCGCTGCAGGCGATCTCGACGCGCTCGCTCTCGGAACGCTTCAGCAATTCATGCAATGTCGGGACGAATGCTCTGCGGTCGGACGGTAGCCAGAAATCTCGCCACCGCACCCACCGACTCTCCCACTCGGCCGGTGCGGGCTCGCTGCCCTGCAGGTACACCCCGAAATCGGGCTTCTCGCCTGTTGGGACGGGGTTACGGAGGCCCCGGCCGCGAACCAGCCGACCGGATGGCAGCCGAAGCAGCCCCGGTGTCTCCGGGTCCCAGGTCTCGTTCGTCACTCGATGTCCCTTTCGATTCTCTGATCGGTTGGTGGAGATGGATCGACGATTGTCGCGTCACCCGTCTGCCGTCCACGACGGTGACGGGACTGGCGTGGAGCTCTGGCCTGTGACGGTGCTCTCGCGTGGCCAGATAGCGCTTGCGTGCCGAACGAAGGTGTAGACCACTCCGAGCGAACCTCGGTTCAGGAGACTGCGATTGCGGTGACCACCAGGCCGTCCGAGATCAGCCAGCGCCCATCGAACGCGTGTATCGGCGGCCCGCCGTGCGTTTCGCCGGGGACCAGGATCGTAGAGCGAAAGGTGCCAACCACCTCGGTGCCATGCCCAGTTCGCTCGAACGTGATGTGCGCATCCTCAAATCCCAGCCAGCGGCCGGTGAGAGGTTCCCATGCCTTGTAGGTGGCTTCCTTGGCGCAGAAGAGGAGTCGATCCCAGTGCACGTCGCTGCGATCTGCGGTCGAGAGCCATTGGCGTTCAACTTCAAGGCTCACGGCGTCGAGCACACCGTCAGGAAGCGGACCGTGGGGCTCGGCATCGATTCCGATGGATCGGACCTGCATCGAGTATGCGAGAACCGCGGCGCGGTAGCCGTCGCAGTGTGTGAGACTGCCGACCACGCCTTTTGGTCATGCCGGCGCGCCGGAAGGGCCTCGCATGATCGGCGCGGGATCGAGCCCCAGCGTGCCCATTGTGAGGCGAGCGCAATGGCGTGCTGAGGTGAATTCCCGTCTCCGCTTGTCGCTCGCGCGTGCTATCAGCGGCGCCTCCATCGGATGAGGGGACAAACCGGATGGATCCTCGAACAGCTCGGCCGCCATCACACCGTTCGGCAGAATTGCCTCAATCACTGTCCCCCCAAAGGAATGCTCGCTGACCTCATCATCCTGCGGGATAGAAGGGAGATGACGTCGGATCTGTACCTGGCGGGACCGGAGCATAGCCGCCGAGCCAGAAACGTCCCGCTCGGCGATCGCTGGATTGCAGCGCTCGGCCTGGCGTCCGGATTGATAGCTCCCCCTATTGAGTGCGTGTGTCTCCTAATCGTTCGTTTCCCGGACACGAATCGGGCTGGGCGGCTGAGGATGCGTGTGACTCGCGGCGATAGATGGCGGAGTTCTCGCGGCGTCAGGTGGCGCCGACGACGAGGGTGCTGCGAGCGGTTTCGACGACGTCGGCGGTGTCGAGAAGGTGATCGCGGCACACGCCTCACCCGAGTCGATCAGGCTCGTCTAGCCCACACCGAACACGCTACGGGTGGCCCCGACCAGGTGATTCCTGGTCGGGGCCACCCGTCGTGGACGTAGGCTGACAGCATCCTTCGGCCGGCGCCGGTGTTCATGACCGGGAGCGGGCCACCAGGGCAGGGAGGTCCGTCGATGAGGCAACGTCACCGTCTACGCCAAGCATCCATCGTCGCCGGAGCCGGCGTGGCACTGCTTCTCGCGGCACACCCCGCCGCCGCCGCACCGACCGACACTGTCTTCCCCATTCCCGTCGGCGGGGTCGCCCTCAGCGTCGGTTCGGCTGAACTCCCGAGGTCGGGCTACACCTACGTGACCGCCACTACCGATACTGACACCCCGGGAGTGACCCGTTTGGGGCCGTACATCGGTGTTCACGTCCACTGGCGAAACATCTCCACCGGTGCAGCGGGTGTCGCATACCTCGGCAACCGCGACGGCACATCGGTCGAGACCGGTTCCGGGACGGTGGTCGCCGTGGCCACGGCGCCCGGTGGGGTCGACGGGATCAACTACCGGATATACGTCATCACGCCCGGCGCCGGCGCCTGGACCGTCCCCTGACCGACTCGGCAGAGCACCCGGACCGGCCGGAGCTGATCGAGGCGTTGCTGCGGGGCCTCGGGGTCTCGGTAGTAACCGCCGAAAGAACAACGGATATGGCGTAGCCCCTGTGGTCGGGCCGGTGGGCGTGCGCGCGTCACGTCGCCGGCGCGTGATCTGTACGTCGGTCAGCGACTGAAGCGCCACGACGCATATGACGGTTCCCGTCGAGCCGGTGATCGGCTTGACCCTCGACCGAGTCGAGAGGTGATGCTTCGTGTCATGGAGGACTTCTACGGGATAGGCAGGCTTGCGCGCATGAGTGGGCTGACCGTCAGCGCGCTGCGGTTCTACGACGGGGCAGGCGTGCTAACGCCTGCGTTCGTCGATCCGCACAGCGGCTACCGCTGGTACACCGGCGACCAGGTGGTCGTCGCGCAGCTAATTTGCGGGCTGCGCCGTACCCGGATGCCTGTGCCCGATATCAAGCAGATCGTGACTTCCCGGCATATCCCGGAACGCGTCGATGCCCTGCTCGCCGCACACCTCGAACGCCTGGAACAAGGACTCGCCGACGCCCGCCAGCAACTGTCTGACATCCACTCACTACTGACCACGAAGGAACCCCCGATGACCACAATCCTGACCTTCACCGGACCGGACTTCCGTGCCGCGCTGGCCGCGGTCCGTTTCGCCGTGAGCACCGACCCCGAACTGCCGGCACTCGGCGGGGTGCTCCTCGACACCACCAGCGGCACGGTCAACCTGGTGGCCACCGACCGATACCGGCTGGCCGTGGCACCCATACTCGCGGACGTTGAGGGCCCCGCTCACGCAGCGGTAGTGCCTGTTGCCTTCCTCGACAGTATCGCTGCGACCGCGGCCACGCAGGTCTGCCTCACGGTGGAAAGCGGAACCGTGACCGCACGGGCAGGGGAACTGAACTGCACCGCCATCGTGATCGATGAGGTGTTTCCCGACTATCGCAGGCTGATGCCGTCCGAGGAGGCCGAAGGCGTCCGCATCGGAGGCCGGCTGCGGGAGGCCATCGTGAACGGTCCCTCCCTCATCCAGCAGCGAGAAGACGGGGTCGACTTCGAGACTGTCGTCTTGTCCGCCGACGACAGCGGCGACATCGTGATCTCCGAGGGGACGAACGGTACCGCGGTCAACCGCGAGTTCATCCTCGAAGCCATGGACGCCGGCGGCGAAGGGCAACTCCATCTCCGCCTCGACGGACCGATCACCCCACTGGTCATCCACTCGGCTCGATCGACATCGCTGGTGATGCCGGTACAACTCCAGAGGTGACAGGTCGATCGGCGCCGGCACGCTAATCGCCGGGTCCGGTAGCCGATCGCGGCACTTCGACGTGGTCGACAGGCCGTGGAGGCCGCCGGGAACCAGTTTCTCGGCGGCCGGATCGGGCTGCGGGCTCGCGAACATCGTGCGCGATCACCCTGGACCAGGGGTTACGCCATATCCGTTGTTTTTCGGCGATTACTACCGGAACCCCGCCTCACCGGCACGGCCGCACCGCCGCCGCGGCCACCCACTGATCCACATTCAGGAAGCCTCGACCATTGCCTGTCGGGATCGAGAACTGAGCGCGGGCGAGCCAGCCGCCCGTCGTCCTGTTAACTGCACTTCAGCCGTTGATCTGCGGGTCTGAATTCAGCCCGTACGGTTCTCGCTGATGGCGGTGGGGCTAGCTCGGTGACGTACCTGACGGAGCGGGTCTTGTGAATCGGATGCCGTTGAACGTGTAGGTGCAGCACGCACAGTGAGGGTCCAGACTCGATTCATTGATGTCCGGATTCACAACTTGCAGCGTTCCATCGGAGGCGACGTACAACCCGCTGCAATAGGTCGACTCACCGATCCGCACGTAATCCCGACGGTCGGATTCCTGCACCGCCACGAGCCAGAAAATCGGTTCACTCTGATCGAGCCGGGACTTGGCCTCCGCGAATGTCGCCTCCCAGCCCGAGCCGACCCTCGAGAGCAGAAAACGGAAAAGAGGCGTGTAATCACGCCCCCGGCCCTTTGCCCGCCCCATACCCTCCTGCGTCACATCGGATTTCACAGTTCGCTTGGTGTTGCGCCGATGCCGGTACTCACCACCGCGTGGACGCGACCCCCGCGCGGTGGTGTTGTCCTTCCGATACAGCGGCGGCTTGTCCACATGCCGAGCCTAAGCCGTCTCATGGCACGAAACCAGCGCCATATATCGCCGCGAGTCACACGGAGCACCTCCTGCCGCGATTCATGTCTTGGAAACGAACGATTGATGGACGGCGCTAGATACCGGACTGCGCACTCACCGTTTGCGCAAGGCACGGACCAGGGTGGGGCCACAAGCAGCGAATGCAGCAGTTCCTCCTGCAAGTGCAACGCCGACCACTGCGGCTTTGCGAGGCAACCCGCGACGGGCGGCGTCAGCCACCACGACAGCGTCGATCAGGTCCATCGCGATCCCGGCCCGCAAGGTCGCCCGGCGCACGGTGGCATCCGGATGCAGTGCAGCTGCACCCAGGACGATGTCACGCACGCCGAACGCCTTGATCCACACACCCAGATCACTGCTGGGGTAGGAAATGCCCAACGCGTTGTAGACCTGCCGCGATGCGATCGCTGTGGTCGCACCCCACAGAATCCGCCCAACGCCAATCGCGTGCGAAACCGCACGTTCGGCCGAATTGTCCTGCTGCTGTATGCCGAGTGCCGTCACGATGGCCAGCTTGCCAGACCGCCGCCCAGTCCAATTCGTGTGCAGAAACCGAACGATTGATGGACTGTCGAAAGTCACGAACGAAGACACCCGCGGTTTGCAGCGTCCACACACCTAGGACGATCGCCGATCAGGACACTCTGCCGGGTCGGGAGATCCAGCGAACCCCCAGCGGTTCATCCGTCGGTTTGGGTCGCGACGCTGAACTCCACCGCGATACGTCCGTCCGTCACGGGGACCGAGGTGTGGAACTCGAGTCCACAGTGGGCGGCAAGCTCGATCAGCTCGTCGAGCGTCCTCTCCTTGCCTCCGAAACACATCAGCATGAACAGGTCCATGCCTGTGCCGACGCCGTGCCCTCGTACCGGCTCGACTACCACCACTGAGCCGCTCGGGGTTGCCGCCCGCCAGCACTCGGTCAGGATCTTCCGGGCGTGCTCGTCGTCCCAGTCGTGGAGGATGTCGGAGAGCAGGTAGGCGCCGGCTCCCGCGGGCAACGGGTCGAAGAAGCTGCCGGAAATGGCGCTCGCCCGATCCTCGAGTCCGCCGGCAGCGAACCGTTCGGCGGCCGCGGTCGCCGTGGGCGCCAGGTCCAGGACCCGGCCCTTGACGCCGGGATGGGCGTGCAGAATTTCGCTGAGCAGCTGCCCGTCTCCGCCGCCGACGTCGACGATGTCGGGAAAGCGGCTCCAGTTCAAGCTCTTCGCGATCTCCGGCGCCTGTTCGCGGAACCGCCAGTTCATCTGGGCGTCGAAGGTGCGCCGCAGTTTCGGCTCGGCGTCGAGATCCGCCCAGAAGTCGTGCCCGTACCGGTGCGGATAGGCGGGTGCGCCTGTGGTGACCGTTTCGAGAAGATCGACGAAGGCGAGTTCGGCGCGACCGCCTGCGCAGGTGATGTCGAGCAGCGGTTTGACCCCTTCCGGGGCGTCCTCGCTCATCTGGGCACCGAGGCTCGTGGGCCGGTAACGGGCGGGCTCGGCATCGAGACAGAAGACGCCGATCGTGACCAGGTGGTCGAGCAGGCGTCGCAGTGCCTGTGTCTGCGTTCCGGTTGCAGTGGCGAGTTGCTCTGCCGTCGCCCCCTCGGTGCCTGCGTGTTCGACCAGGCTCAGGGTCGCCGCTGCTCGGATCGCCATGGGTGTGGCCAGATCAGCCAGCACCATGATCGACCGTGCTTCCGTTGGTTTGTCCACGGGCACAAACCTACTCAGCCCGGCGCGAACCCCTGCTGCGCGCCTGGGGCCCACGTGAGGCTTCCGACAACAACGTCTACGCCGCGCTGGCACGCGCCCTGCACCGTGCACCTTCACGTCAGCGTCCACCACCAACGCATTCTCGACCACGTCGAGCTGTAGGTCATCGACGAATCCGAACGATTGTCAGCCACCGCCGTCGAGCACCTACGCGACCAGTTCGACCGCGGCGCTGCCGTCCGACTTGGGATTCCGTACTGGTGGGCTCGAATGGGTTTGGTCGGGCAGCCGTTTGGGTGACCGCCTGGATCACGGACCGGATCGGAAACGATCCGCGGCCAGGCACCCCGTTGTGGTCGCGACTCGATTTCTGATTCCATCCGCTCCATGAATCGGCTTGCGATATTGCTTGGCCTGCTTGGTCGCTCGCGGCTTCGACCGCCCGAGCTGCTGTCAGAGCGCCCGCTGCGACTGTGTGGCGCCGGCCTTCTGAGTGCTCGGCGGGGGTCGCCTCATACGAGTTGGGGGTGTTCACCAATGCCGGAGCATTCTGGGCTGCATGCGGATTGGATAGATCGACCAGTTGGTAATCACACTTGAGGATGGCTCCTAATCACACAAATCTGGATGATTTCCAGGTTGTGGTGGTCAGGCGCAGGATCAGGTGGCCGACTGAAGCAGTCCACGTGCCGTGGTGAAGTTTCGAGCAGCGGGTTTGGATCTCGAGTCCTGGATCGGCCACGTCTCCCGGACTGAGATGCAGGACGGGTTGCCAGGATGCCTGCAGGCTTCTGGACGAGATCGGATTCCCATCGGAAAGCCAAGTGTCCGACCAACATGACGATCGTCAAACAGGACACCGATTGGGCGCTCCGAGAAAGATCCTCCGCAGCGAGGCGTCCTCCGCCTGTTGGCTGCCAAACCACTGAGCAGTAGGGCGTATCAATAGGTCGTTCCCATCGCGGTCCGGACCTCGTCAAGTGTCTGTTGGGCGATCTCATTCGCACGCTGGTTTCCGACACGCAGCACGCTCGCGACGTAGTGGGCGTCTTGGGCGAGGTCGTTTCTGCGTTTCCGGTGTGGGGCAAGGAAGTCGTTGACGGCGGCCGTGGTGAGCTTTTTGAGTGCGCCGGCACCGGCGTCGCCGATCTCGTCGGCAAGGTCGTGTTCGCTGCGGCCTGAGCACAATGCTGCGGTGGTCAACAGGGCGGACACCCCGGGGCGGCCGGCCGGGTCGAAGGTGATGTCGCGCTGCGAGTCTGTCGGCGCCTTGCGGATGACCGTTGCGGTCTCGTCGGCAGTCATCGACAGCGTGATCGCGTTACCGTAGCTCTTGGACATCTTCCTGCCGTCCAGGCCTGGGACTTCCGGGCTGGAGGTAAGCAGCGCCTGCGGTTCCGGGAAGACTTGGCCGTAGCGGTCGTTGAACCGCCGGGCGATGACCCGCGTCATCTCGACGTGCGGAAGGTTGTCCTTCCCCACTGGGACGAGGTTGCCCTTGCAGAACAGAATGTCCGCTGCCTGATGCACTGGGTACGTAAGCAGTAGACCGCTCAGGGCCCGCCCGGACGCGGCGTGTTCGGCCTTGACGGTTGGATTACGGTGCAGTTCGGCCTCGGTGACCAGGCTCAGGAACGGTAGCAGCAGCTGGTTCAGCGCCGGCACTGCAGAATGGGTGAAGATCGTCGCCCGCTGGGGGTCGATCCCGGCGGCCAGGTAGTCCAGCACCGCGCTGTGCACATTGTCGCGGACCTGGCCTATGGCGTCACGGTCGGTGATGACCTGGTAGTCCGCAAGGATGATGAAGGTGTCGACCCCGAGGTCGTGCAGGCGCGCCCGCTCGGCGATCGTCCCGAAGTAGTGCCCCAGATGCAATGGGCCTGTGGGGCGTTCGCCAGTCAGAACTCGGTATCGGGTCGGGTGTTCAGCGATGTCGGTGCGCAGACGGTCGCTGCGTTCGGTGGCGGTGTCGAGGGAAGTCAACCTAGGGCTCCTGGATGGTCAGGGGCTGTACGGAACCTCGAGTAGGTCGGGATCGACTCCTCACGGGCTGCGCACAGCCCGCGGACATGGTTAGACGGGCGGCTGGAGCAGCCACCACCATGCCTGTCGGATAACGATCACACAGCCAGCGTAGCAATCCGTCTCCGTGGCCGATCCCTCAGCCGGACGCGCGTAGGGCGTCGCCCAAGGTGCTCATCAGTTGCGCAACGCGACTGCTACCGGTTGGCGCGAGGGTACCGGGAAAGAACGACGATGAGGGTAGGCGTGGCGCGGTGCCGAGCCTGTTCGATCAGCATGTTTCCAACTGCGGGGTCGCCACCTGCCCTCGGTGGGAAGCCGTCCATCGGGTCGGCCACGAATCCTCCCGCCAACACCGAGCTGAACCCGAAGAGCCGGTCAGTCTCTGCGTCCACGTCCGGCTGATGCACGTGGTCATCGCCCGGCTCATCCCGGCGGCGCCCGCCACGAACAGCACGCCGGAGACGATGAAGTTCGCGATCTGTATCCATCCGTCGCTGCCCAGGCTCAGCAGGCTGAGCCTGGGCAGATCAGATCGAACCCGACGCGGGTCACCACCTGTGCGGCCGCAACCGCGAGGTAGATCGCGCTGGCGGCCATTGTGTGATCGATGGCGGCCACCACTTCGTCCTCTCGTCGGTAGTTGGTCCTTCACGGCTACCTCGGAGCCAAGCGACGGGCTTCGATACGAGCGAGCAAATATCTATCGCAAACCGTCAGGCGGCGGGGCGATAATCGAGGACGATGGCGCCGGAGTCGAACACATAGCTGCCCGCCAGAGTCCAGGTCTTGCCGGTGGCGCCGTCGCGGAAGAGACGCTTACCCGTGCCGAGGGTGACAGGGTGGACGAAGAGCTTGAGCTCGTCGACGAGGTCGTGCTCGATCAGGTAGCCGGTCAGGTCGCCGCTGCCGTAGACGAGCAGGTCCCCGCCGGGCTCGCTCTTGAGTTTGGCGACCTCCTCTGCGACGTCGCCCTTGATCAACACGCTGTTCCACTCGACGGTGTCGAGGGTCGTGGACGCGATGAACTTCGGGATGCTGTTCATCCGCTCTGCGCCTTCCTCTTCCATGGCCGGCCAGGCCATCGACATGCCGTCGTACGTCTTGCGGCCCAGGAGCAGTGCCCGGCTGGCGGCGAGTTGGCCGCCCTGGAACTTGGAGTGATCATCGGTCCAGAACGGCGCGGTCCACGCCGGCTCCTCCATGACCCCGTCCATCGATGTGTAGATCACTGCGACAACCTTGCTCATGGTCCTTGCCTCCGTGGGGATTTGATTGGTCACTGATGGGACACACTCAGACTGTGACGCCTGGTCGGCACGAACAACATGCGATAGTGGAACGGCTCTTTAGTCAGATTCAACGATCTTGAGGGGGCGCTGTGCTCGAGCGGCACGAACTCGAGGCGTTCCTGACGCTCGCCGAGGAACTGCACTTCGGCCACACCGCTGAGCGCCTGCATGTCAGCACCGGCCGGATCAGTCAGACGATCAAAAAGCTCGAACGCCAGGTCGGTGCGCCCCTGTTCGACCGCACGAGTCGCGTGGTGCGGCTCACCGAGCTCGGTCGCCAACTCGATGGCGACCTGCGACCGGCCTACGGGCAGATCGTGGAGGGCGTGCGGCGTGCGATGGAGGTCGGCCGTGGGATCGAACACACCCTGCGGGTCGGTTTTTCCTCGCCATGGCTCGGCAGCTTCGTTGTCACCGTCGCCGATGCGTTTCGAGTCGCCCATCCCCACTGTGACGTCCAGATCCAGGAAGTGCAGTTGGGCGACCCGATCGGTCCGCTCCGGTCCGGGGAACGCGACATCCAAATCAGCGAGTTTCCGATCGACGAGCCCGATCTCACCACCGGCCCGGTCATCAGCACGGAACCGCGGGCGCTGCTGGTGCCTTCGAAACATCCTCTCGCACGACGGGAATCGGTTTCCCTCGAGGATCTTGCCGAATTCCCGCTCGTGACCATCGGCGGCGCCGCCCCGCGCTACTGGCTCGAGCATCATTTCCCGTCGTGGACGCCGTCGGGTCGACCGATCCCACGCGGACCCGAAGTCGGGTATCACCAGGAAGTGCTCTCGCAAGTCGGCGCGGGAAAGGGGGTGTCGCCCACCTGTGCCCGAGCCGTCCACTACTACGCCCGGCCGGACGTCGCGTACGTGCCCTTCCCCGACGCCCCGCAGATCGCCTATGGCCTGGTTTGGCGTACCTCGGCCGACAACCCCACGGTTCGAGCCTTCGTCCACGCGGTCATGGAGGCGGCCTGAACCTCGACGTCTGACCCACTACCGGGCGAGCGCCGCCTTCTGCGCTTCTCCCATCGCGTCCCGAGGAAGGGCGTCGACGAACCACACTTCGCACGGCCGCTTGTGCCGGGAGAGCTCGCCCGCCACGTAGTCGACCCAGTCCGACGATCATCTGACCGAGGTCCATGGGCGTGGGTTCGTCAACTACGGATGGCCTGGGATCACCACACCTGATGATGTGTGGCGGATACGTCTGTGGCCCAACGGGTGCCGGAGCGGATGTCGCCGCCGGGGCCTCGGGGAAGCGGTTCCCGGTGACGGCCGTTCCTCCGCGCAGCGCCTTGCAATGTGCTGCACCTGCGCCGCGGGTACTTCCGGATCTTTGGCCTCGCCGCGCACCGACTGCTGCTCGGGTTCACCTTGGCTGCGATGAATGTTGTGACACTGCGGTACTGGCACCTCGAACGCGACCTGCCCGACCCCTGGGGACAGCTATTGGGGGAACCCGATCCTCCGCCCGCCGCTTCACAGCGG
Organism: Rhodococcus sp. P4_F5; assembly: GCF_056401315.1. Taxonomy (NCBI): domain Bacteria; kingdom Bacillati; phylum Actinomycetota; class Actinomycetes; order Mycobacteriales; family Nocardiaceae; genus Rhodococcus; species Rhodococcus sp. P4_F5. Next base: position 15,018 of record NZ_JBFUJP010000013.1, read on the forward strand.
CGAGGTTCTCGCCGAGGGGCCTCACGTCGGGCGAGAGCCGACGGGAACGGCCTCTAGCGACCACGCCCCGCACTGGGACCAAAGGTCCCAGGGGAGTGTCGTGGGTCACGTGCCGAAAGCTGGCCGTTGAGGCGTGAATTCGGGGGTGCGCGTACCGGGAAGCGCCCACCCAAGTCCTGCAGGCGGCGGGTCGCCGACGTAGATCCGAGAATTCGGCCGAAAATGCCTGGATTCTGTCACTGGCGGGTTGATAGGTGAACCCGATCCGTGCTGATGGGTGAACACCCTAGTTGGAATGGGGTGGAGAAGGCGCCCCCTACGGTCGCGGCACAAATCTAAGGAGGCTCGATGGATACAGCACTTTGGTCCCTGGTCGCTCTGGTCGCTCTGGTCGCTCTGGTGGGGCTACCGGCTGGTCTCGTGGCGATCTTCGCGCGGGACCAAGTGCAGAGGCACGATGCTCACCGTGTTCTCCAGACAGTCGTCGAAGCATTGAGGCGGCCGGGCGATGCCCCGAAGGAGTAGCTGCCCAGTCCGGGCACAGGACCGGGTGACGTTGGCCCGAGAGCCCAGCCGGCCACCGGGTGTTGCCGGAATCTTGAACCGATTGCCTGTTGTCCCTGGCGGGCGCCTGTGAGTTCCGCCGTCACCAGGGACAACCAGACAGCGCGACTACGGAGCGACCCACACGTAGCTCGACACAGCCAGAGAACGCTGGGGGAGGGTCGAGATCGCAACCATGTTGACCCCGGCGCCGGCGGGAACGTCGATGCGGGTCTGGCCGCGGTCGACCGGCGCCCGCCGGGTGTGCGTGATCGGTGCGTTGCCGTTGATCCAGTCGGCCTGGACCGTGGTCCCGCAGGCGGGGCTCGCGCCGAAACTGCCGCGGGAGTGAGGGTGACCGCGAGGTTGCCCGGCCGCGCGGGATCGGTCTCGAAGTCGACGTGGATCGGTCCGTTGCACGGGCCGAGGTTGTCGATCGACATCGTGGTGGTGACGGCCGACGGCTGCGAGTCGATGAACCTGCGCCCGCACGGCCTGACGGTCCTCGGCGTGTGAGGCCGCCGGGTCCTTGACAAGACCCGGACGCATGTCAAGCTTGGGTGTGACCCAGGACACTTGACCGGGTGTCCGTCACACCTTCCGGGAAGTGCGGCCATGACTGCTTCACCAGAGCTCAGGCAGGGATTCGGATCGATCCGCGCGGGCGGCCTGAACTGGGAGTCGTTCCCGCTGCGGCTCTTCGACAAGGGCAACGCACACTTCTGGGATCCGCGGTCCGTCGACTTCAGCCGGGACGCGCAGGACTGGGCGGGGCTGACCAGCGAGCAGCGGCGCAGCGCCACCTACCTGTGCACCCAGTTCATCGCCGGCGAGGAGGCCGTCACCGAGGACATCCAGCCGTTCATGCGGGCGATGTCCATGGAGGGCCGGCTCGGCGACGAGATGTACCTGACCCAGTTCTGCTTCGAGGAAGCCAAGCACCTCGCCATCTTCCGGCACTGGATGGACGCGGTGGGGCTGGACGGGGACCTGCACCCGTTCGTCGCGGAGAACCCCTTCTACCGCGAGCTGTTCTACGAGGAGCTGCCCGGCTCGTTGCGACTGCTCGAGACGGACCCCAGCCCGGCGAACCAGGTGCGCGCCAGCGTCACCTACAACCACGTGATCGAGGGCAGCCTCGCGCTGACCGGCTACTACGCCTGGCAGAAGGTCTGCACCGAGTGGGACATCCTGCCCGGCATGCAGGAGCTGATCCGGCTGATCGGCAACGACGAGCGTCGGCACATGGCGTGGGGGACCTTCACCTGCCGTCGGCACGTGGCGGCCGACGACGCCAACTGGGGCGTCGTGCAGCAGCGGATGGGCGAGCTGATGCCGCTGGCGCTGGGGATGATCAACTGGGTCAACGAGCAGTTCGAGGTACAGCCGTTCGGCCTCGACCCCGAGGAGTTCGTCACCTATGCCGCGGACCGGGCCCAGCGCCGGCTCGGGGCCATCGAGTCGGCCCGCGGCCGGCCGGTCGAGGAGATCGACGTCGACTACTCGCCCGAGGTGCTCGAGGACCAGTTCGGCAAGGAGGACGACGCCGCGTTCGCCGACGTGGCGAAGTAGCCCGGCTCGGCCCGGAACTCCCTCCCAGTGGCGACACCTCGACGACAGGGCCACACTGGCGTTCACGTTCCGGTGTCCGGGAGGGGTGACGCTTCATGGCGGATGCTGTCGAGGTCCAGGACCTCGTGCTGCGATACGGGAAGACGCTCGCGCTCGACGGGATCAGTTTCACCGTCCCCGAGGGAACTGTCCTGGGGGTTCTCGGTCCGAACGGCGCCGGAAAGACCACCGCCGTCCGGATCCTGGCAACCCTCCTGCGGGCCGACTCGGGGAGCGCGTCGGTGTTCGGCCTGGACGTGGCGAGCCAGGCAGACGAGGTGCGGGCGTCGATCGGGCTGACGGGGCAGTTCGCCGCGGTCGACGAGTACCTGACGGGGTTCGAGAACCTCGAGATGGTGGGACGGCTGTTCGGGGTGGACAAGGCCGAGTCGAGGCGGCGCGCGGACGAACTCCTCGCCCGGTTCGATCTGACCGAGGCCCGCAATCGCACCGTCAAGCAGTACTCGGGCGGCATGCGCCGACGCCTCGACATCGCCGCCAGCCTCATCGGGCGTCCCCGCGTGCTGTTCCTCGACGAACCGACGACGGGCCTGGACCCGCGCAGCCGGATCGGGATGTGGGACTTCATCTCCGACCTCGTCCGGGACGGGACGACGATCCTGTTGACGACGCAGTACCTCGAGGAGGCCGACCGGTTGGCCGACTCGATCATTGTGCTGGACAAGGGGTCGATCATCGCCGCCGGCACCTCGGACCAGCTCAAGGGCCGGGTCGGCGGGGAGCGCCTGGAATTCGTGCTGGAGGACTTCACACAGGCGCCGCGGGCCTGCGAGTTGCTGGCGTCGCTGGGGATCGAACCGCCGACCACCGACGCGCAGGCCCGCCGGATCAGCATCCCGGTCTCGGGCGGCGTCGACGATCTCGCGCAGGCCCTGAGCCGGCTCAAGGAAGCGGACCTGGCGGTGTTCGACGTCGGCCTCCGCAGGCCGAACCTCGACGACGTGTTCCTCAGCCTCACCGGGCACGTGGTGGACGAGCAGGCCGGTGAGGCGTCGTGAGGATCTTCCGGGACTCCGTCATCGTCGCCAAGCGCAACCTGATCAAGGTCAAGCGGGTCCCCGACCTGCTGGTGTTCTCGACCCTGTCGCCGATCATGTTCGTCCTGCTCTTCGCCTACGTCTTCGGCAGCGCGATCGCGGTGCCCGGCGTCAGCTACAAAGAGTTCCTGATGGCCGGAATCTTCGTCCAGACGGTCATCTTCGGCGCGACGATCACCGGCGTGAGCCTTGCCGAGGACCTGCAGAAGGGGGTGATGGACCGGTTCAGGTCGCTGCCGATGGCGCGCTCGGCGGTGGTGATCGGCCGGACCGCCGCCGACGTKGGCACGAACGTGCTCACGGTGGTCATCATGTCGATCACCGGACTGATCGTGGGCTGGCGGATCCACTCGTCGTTCCTCGAGGCGGTCGCCGGGTACGCACTGTTGCTGCTGTTCGCCTACGCGATGTCGTGGGTGATGGCGCTGGTGGGGCTCTCGGTCAAGACGCCGGAGGTGGTCAACAACGCGTCGTTCATCGTCATCTTCCCGCTCACGTTCATCGCGAACACCTTCGTCCCCACCGACAATTTCCCCACGGTGCTCCGCACCCTGGCCGAGTGGAACCCTGTCTCCTCGGTGACGCAGGCGGCCCGTGAGTTGTTCGGCAACACCAGTCCCGCCGTGCCGGCGCCCGATGCCTGGCCGTTGCAGCACGCGGCGCTGTACTCGTCGGCGTGGATCATCCTGCTGCTGCTGATCTTCGTACCGCTCTCGGTGCGCAAGTACGAGCGGACGCTGACCTCGTGACGGGCCGGCGCTCCACATCGTGACCGGGCTGGGCGGCCTGGCGAACGGCGACAGCCGACACCGATGCGCGGGTCCGACGAATTCGGTGACGAGTGCTGACTTCTTGGGGACGTTTGCCCCTGTTCGGAGACCATCTGCCCGGGAAAGGATCGAACTGCGAAGGATCGAGCGGCGCCCGAGGCAGTAGCACCCGCCTGACGAACCCGAGGAGAGCGACATGTTGGTAAACCCGCCGATCGTGGTCGGAGTCGATGGTTCCCAGTCCTCGAACGACGCCGTGTGGTGGGCGGCAGAGAACGCGGTACGCAGGGATGCGCCGTTGCTGCTGGTCGCCACGGTGTTCGTCGCCGGCACGTACGGGGTTCCGATCGGGATGCCACCGACCTACTTCGACGACCAGGAGGTGGAAGGAAAGCTCCGGCTCGCACGCGCCGCCGACCTCGCACGCCAAGCAGCGTCGGGACGACCGCTGACGATCGAGTCCGAGCTGTTGTCGGGCCAGCCGAGCCTGCTGCTGATCGACCGCTCGAAGGACGCGGGGATGCTGGTGGTCGGGTCGCGTGGCCTCGGGGAGTTCACCGGTGGGCTGCTGGGGTCGGTCAGCACCGCGGTTGCCGCCCACGCGCGTTGCCCGGTCGCCGTGATCCGCACCCTGTCGGACCCGGAGGCCGCGGTGGGTGGGCCCGTCGTGGTCGGTGTGGACGGCACGGAGAACAGCGAGCCGGCGGTCGTGGCAGCCTTCACCGAGGCGTCGTTGCGCGGCGCCGAACTGATCGCGGTACACGCGTGGTCGGACGTCAACGTCACGAACTTCCTCGGCAACGACCGGACCTTCGACTGGACCTCCGTCCGCACTCGCGAAGAGGCCGCGCTGTCGGAAAGCCTGGCGGGTTTCGGCGAGCGCTTTCCGGAAGTTGCCGTCCGCAGGGTCGTGGTTCAGGACCGCGGGGTGCAGGCACTGGTCGAGTTCTCGGCGTCCGCGCAGTTGGTGGTGGTGGGGAGCCGGGGCCGTGGCGGGTTCACCAGCCTGCTGCTCGGCTCCACCAGCAGGGCGTTGTTGCATTCGGTCGCCTGCCCGTTGTTGATCGTTCACTCGCGGCCCTGAATCCCGGAACCCTGCAGTGCTCGACGACCGGGTGGCAGGATGGGTAGTGGCCAGGTCCGGTGTGGGGTCGCGGATGCGGAGAGGGGCACATGGCCCTCGTAGGCAGTCAGCGTGCAACGACGAACATCTGTGGCCGAGAGTTCTCAGCCGTGGTGTTCGACCTTGACGGGGTCGTCACGGACACAGCGACCCTGCACGCGGCGGCGTGGAAACAGATGTTCGACGACTACCTCAGCGGTCTCGGCGCCGATCAGTCGCCGTTCACGCTCGACGACTACCTCCGCTACGTCGACGGCCGGGAGCGCACGGACGGCGTCGGCACGTTTCTGCGGTCACGGGGAGTCGACCTTCCCCGGGGAGGCGCCTCGGACCCGCCGTCCGAGGCGAGCCTCAACGGTCTCGGGACTCGCAAGGACCTGCTGTTCCAGCACCTTCTGGCCACCGAGGAGGTGCCGGTCCTCGCCGGCACCGTCAACGTACTGCGACTGCTTCGCGCGGGTGGTGTCCCCACCGCCGTGGTCAGCGCAAGCCGCAACGCCCGGCAGGTGCTCGACGCGGTCGGACTGACCGCAGAGTTCGACATCCGGGTCGACGGCGTGGACGCGAACCGGTTGCTGTTGCCGGGCAAGCCCGCCCCGGCGATGTTCCTGGAGGCGGCCAGACGGCTCGGCGTGGAACCGCGTCGCGCTGTCGTGGTCGAGGATTCGTCGGCGGGGGTGCGCGCGGCACGATCCGGCGGGTTCGGATTCGTGATCGGGATCGACCGTGACCAGCGCAATGCCGCGCTGCACGAGAGCGGCGCGGACGTCGTCGTGGACGATCTGGAGGTCCTGGACCTCGGGATCTCGGATGCTGTCCGGCAGGCCGGCGACCCCGACCCGGCCTGCGGGGTCTGCGCGGTCGAGACGACCTCGCCGTGGCTGTTGACCTACGAGGGGGCGGATCCCGAGACGGAGGGGACGAGGGAGGCACTGCTCACCCTCGGGAACGGGTATCTCGGCACCCGTGGTGCGTTGCCGGAGGCGCGCGCAGACGGAACGCACTACCCCGGGGTGTATCTCGCGGGCTGCTACAACCGGGTGTCGTCGGTCGTCGACGGGGCGACGCGAGAAGACGAGAGCATGGTGAACCTGCCGAACTGGCTGGACTTCACGTTCCGAGCGGAGGACGGCGCCTGGTTGCGCCCGGGCAGTCACGAACTGCTGCACCACCACGTGACGTTGGATCTTCGCCGTGGGGTGCTGATCAGGGAGAGCGTGGTCCGGGACGGAGACGGTCGACGCACCCGGATCAGGCAACGCCGGGTCGTGTCGATGAACTCGCCGCATTTCGCTGGGCTCGAAACGGTGCTCGTCGCCGAGAACTGGTCCGGGCGGATGACCGTCCGGAGCGGACTCGACGGCGGGGTCCGCAACTCGAATGTCGCGGAGTTCGACGGTCTGGAGGGCCGACATCTCACCGCTCCGGAGACCGGGACGACCGCGGGCGGAGAGATCTGGCTCGAAGTCGAGACGAATCAGTCGCGGGTGCGGGTGGCGCAGGCGGCCAGGACTTCGATCCGACTTGCCGACGGTGGCGAGATGGAGGCTGAGCGAACGACGGTCACGGAACCGGCCGCTGTGCGTGACGAACTCACCTTCGCGGTCGCCGTGTCGGCCCAGATCCTGATCGAGAAGATCGTGGCGACCTACACCTCGCGTGACCATGCGATCTCGGAACCGGTGCTCGCGGCCCGACAAGCTGCAGCGGATGCCCCGGAGTTCGCCCAGTTGCTGGCCGCGAGCGAAGCGACATGGCACAACCTCTGGCGCCGTTGCGAAGTCGTCTTCGACGCCGACGCCGAGCTTCGACTCGCCGCGAACGTCCAGACATTTCACGTGCTGCAGACGCTGTCACCACACACCGCGGACCTTGATGTCGGGGTGCCCGCGCGGGGTCTGCACGGCGAGGCCTACCGAGGACACGTCTTCTGGGACGACATCTTCGTCCTGCCCTTCCTCACACTTCGTCTACCCGAGTTGGCCAGAGCCTTGCTGGAGTACCGCTTTCGGCGGCTCGGCCAGGCAAGGCGCAGGGCGCGAACCTATGGACGAGGAGGGGCCGCCTTCCCGTGGCAGAGCGGTAGCGACGGCCGAGACGAGACTCCTCCCGCATTCTTCAATCGACGTTCCGGTCGTTGGGTGCCGGACAACTCCGCCCGGCAGTTCCACGTCAATCTCGCTGTCGCATACAATGTCTGGCACTACTGGGAGGTCACAGCGGACTTCGGTTTTCTCGCTACCTTCGGCGCCGAGCTGCTGGTCGAGAACGCCCGATTCTGGTCGAGTCTGGCCACCTACGACGCGGACGCGGACCGGTACGACCTGTGCGGCGTGATGGGGCCCGACGAGTTCCACGACGGCTATCCCGACCTCCCCGGGCGTGGAATCGACAACAACACCTACGTCAATGTCATGACCGCGTGGTCGCTGGCACGGGTACTCGACACCGGTCGAATACTGGGCGAGGACCTCGGGCTGTGGCCGAAGCTGGGCGTCACGGCCGCCGAGCGGGGCGAATGGGAGCATCTGAGTCGGCGTCTGCGGCTGGAGTTCCTCGACAACGGAATCCTCAGCCAGTTCAGGGGATACGGCGATCTCGACGAACTGGACCTCGACGACTACCGGGCACGGTACGGGAGCATCGGCAGGCTCGACCTGCTCCTGGAAGCCGAGGGCGACTCGTGCAACAGGTACAAGGTCTCGAAACAGGCCGACGTGCTGATGCTGCTCTACCTCTTCACCGCCGAGGAGCTCACCGGTCTCGTCACCCGCCTCGGGTACGAGTTCGACCCGGCATCCATCCCCGACACCGTCGAGTACTACCTGGCGCGGACCTCGCACGGGTCCACCCTGAGCAGGGTCAGTCACGCGTGGGTCCTGGCCCGCGGCAACCGCAGGGAGTCGTGGCAGATGCTGCGTGAGTCGCTCGACGCAGACCTGGGAGACATGTTCCGCGGCACGACCCGCGAGGGAATCCACCTCGGCGCGATGGCCGGCGGCATCGACCTCCTCCAACGGTGCTATTCGGGCCTCGACGTACGCGGCGACACCTTGTGGCTGCACCCCCAACTGCCTGCCGAGCTGAGCGCCCTGGAGTTCGACATCAGGTATCGCGACCACTGGTTGCACCTTCGATGCGGCCACGACACCGTGACCGTCACGGCGAGCCCCAGCGCCGCGGCGCCCGTGCGGGTGAACATCCACGACGAGAATCACCTCCTCACCGCAGGGTCGTCGGTCACAGTCCCGGCCCGGTGCTGAGCGTGCGGTTGACTTCGCCTGCTCGGTCAACACACGAACGGCGCACCGGCCCAGATCCGTTGCGCCTCCGCTGTCGAGTCGGCGAGGGTCCGAGCGGTGTCGATGCGGGTGGACTCGCCCCACCGGTCGCTGTCCGCGCCCATCCGGTCCGCTGTCTCGGCCGTGGCGTCCGACCACCCCGGGGTCCGTCTCCGAATCCGTGCGGCCGCCGCTGTCCGAGGGCAGTGGCACTCGAGGGGCACCACGGTGGCGCTCACGCGCTCGGCCAGTACTCGCGCCCGCTCGCGCTCACGCAAGTCGGTCCACGAGGCGTCGAGGACGACCGAGTGTCCGAGCCGGAGGTGATCCTCCGCGTACCTGCGCAGCGTGGAGTAGACCAGCGCGGTCGATGCGGGGGAGTACAGCCCGGATCCGTACACTCCCGGCTCTCCGGACAACTCGCCGGTGTCCCGCAGTCGACGGCGCACCTCGTCGCTCGAGATTCGCACCGCACCCACCGCCTCGGCGAGTGCCTCCGACAGGGTCGACTTCCCGGTTCCCGGTAGGCCTCCGACCAACGCAAGGCGCACCGCGCCCTCGCCGAGATGCCCGAGCGCGAGTGCGAAGTGCCGGGTGGCGTCCTGATCGTCGTCCGCCAGGCCCTGGGCACTTCGGACACAGTCGACCTTGGCCCGGACGAGCGCGCGATATGCGACGTAGTGGTGCGCCAGAGATGCCGGGGCCTCGTCGCCGGCGAGCTCTCGGTACTGCGCGAGCGTCGCGTCCGCGAGGTCGTGTCGGCCGAGGAACTCCAGGTCCATGGCGAGGAAGGCGGTGTCGTCGATGCGGTCGACGAACCGAAGCCGATCGTCGAAGTCCAGGCAGTCCAGGATCCTCGGCCCGTCCGGCAGGCAGAAGATGTCGTCCGCCATCAGGTCCCCGTGGCCGTCGACAATGTTCCCGTCCGACACTCGACGTTCGAAGAGTGCCGCCCGCCCGTCGAGGTAGCGACGGGCCATCGACGAGATCTTCTCGAGGTCCTGGTGCGAGACGACATCACCGGGGAGCGAACCGATCTCGTCGATGTTGTCCTGCCATCGCCGGCTTACCGCCTCGACGGATCCTTCCCGGTCGACGTCGGCGCCCCTTCGCGCCGTGGCGTGAAAGCGGGCGATCTGCTCGACCACCGGCAGAAGATCGGCGTCGGCGAAGTCGCCGGCGGCCGCCAGTGCGGACAGCCTGAACGCGTCCGGGAGGCGGCGCATGAGCAGGACCGGTTCCCTCGGACCGGAATCCGACGTTACGAGGTGCACAACGCCGAGGTAGACGTCGGGCGCGAGGCGGGTGTTGAGTTCCAGTTCTCTCCTGCAGGCCAACTCACGGAGTTCGTGGGTGCTGAAGTCGAGAAAGGCGGTGCGGACCGGCTTCTTCCCCTTGTAGGCACGGTTGCCCACCAGGACCACGACACCGGTGTGTGTCTCCCGAATCTGTGCGTCGAGTTCACCGCTGTCGGTCATCGGGTTCCCGGGCCTGGCTCATTCCGGTGGTCCCGCGGGCGCACCGATCGGACGAATTGCGAAATCGACTCGGGGTGGCACCTCCGATTCGGCGCCCTGTCGGACCCCGGATCGCGCTACCGGGCACGACGGCATCCGAGGGCGCGGGATCCGGCAGGTCCGCCACGGACTGCACCTCCACCAGCGTGCCGCGGCGAGTCAGCTCGTGTCCGATGCGCTGCGCGATCTCGGCGGTCGAGCCGTCCGCAGTTGCGTAAGCGACGAGAACGGTGACGCTCACGGGAATCCTCTCATTCTTTGTGGTGAGGTGCGGTTCGCGGCGGAGCTCAGATGTGCCCCCGATAGACGAGAACCGAACAACGGGCGTGGTAGATCAGGGATTGACTGGTGGAGCCGAGCACGGTGCCTGCGACTGCACCGCGGCCCCGGCTGCCGACCACGAGAAGTTGACCGTGCCTGCTCAAGGTCGACAGCTCCTCGGCGGCGCTTCCCTGCCGAACGAGCGTGTCGACGTGGACGCCTCGAATCGCCGTCTGCCACCGTTCGGCTCGACCGCGAATCTCCTCCTCGAAGTTGTCCGCGACGCCGAGCTCTCGGTCCCCGTGTGGATCCCGCCGGATCGAGTACTCGGCCCGCACCGCGAGCACGTGAGTGCCCCTGATCCGCGCCTCGTGGATCGACGCCCCGACGAGCGTGTCGTCGAGATGGGTGCCGTTCACCCCGACGATCACGGGTGCGCTCCGTGGCCGCACGCGGTGGTCCTCCCGGACGAGCGCCACCGGACAGCTCGCTCCCGCTGCCAGGGCGGCCGCGGTGGAGCCGAGCAGCATGCGGGGCAAGAACCCGACGCCGACCGAGCCGACGACCACCATGGTGGCGGAGTGGGATTGGGACAGCAGCGACGAGTGCGGCCGCCCGACCGCGACGGCGGTCTCCACCTCGACGGCCTCGACCGTCCGCGCCGCGGCGGCCGCTACTGTCAGTGCCTGCTGTGCCGCCCGAAGCTCGGTGTCGGCGTCGGCGACGACGTGGACCAGCCGGAGCTCGACCTGCCGCGCCGCCGCTTCTGTCGCTGCCCACTTCGCTGCCAGAATCGCGCAGCGGGATCCGTCGATTCCGACGACGACAGGTCCGGTGGTGTGCGGGTCGTAGGTCATTGTGCTCCGATCACGCCGCGGCGACTCGGATTCCGCGGTGCCGGTCCCGAAGTCTCACATGGGTGGCATGGTCATGGGCGCCATGGTCATGGGCGGCACGATGCCCATCTGCTGCAGCCACATCATCACCATGTGGCACGCATGATGCAGTTCCATCTCTGTCACCTCCCCTATTGAACTGTGCCCGAGGCGTCGTCACGGTTGCGGRCCACGCAGGGCGGCAGAGCGCGCGCGAAACTCTTCCTCGTCGATCTCTCCCCGGGCAAATCGTTCGGCTAGCAACTGCTGGGCGGAATGGTGAGGCGGTGGTGGGCCGGCCGGTTGGTGTCCCTGATTCAGGAACCAGACCACTGCCATGATTCCCCCGACCAGCAGGACGACGAACACCAGCAAGCCCATGGCCATGTACGCGTACATCCAGCCGCTCGGGTTGTGACCGTTCCAGTACATGTCCATGACTTCCGACTGCCTCTTCCCTGGTCGGCGCGATCCGCATTCGCGGGGTGCCGTCTTCGGACAACTGTCCGCCGGGCTCGAGTGTGTGTACAGGGTCGTTGTGCCCTGATCGGGGGCGGGCGACAGTTGTCCCACTGTGGGTCGATGCGAGCGGGCACCAGACCACGCCGCCGCGATCTGGATCCACCAATGCGGCGCTGGCAGTGGGGTATGCGGTGGCGGTCGGGCTCGGTACCGGCTTCCTTGCCCTCGTCGGCGTTCTCGGAGTCCGCCGCCCACTGTTCGACCGACCTATCCGTGCCTGGGAACGGGAATGGCGAGCCGTCGGAAGCTCGCCGGGATAGCCCGTGGCCTGACTCGCGGTCCGGATCTCTGGCGACCGCATGGAGGACCTTCGGCCGTGTCGAAGCCGCCGGAGGAGGGCAACACTGGACAGTGAYGAGCACCCGCGATACGGAGCGTGACCCCGTGGCGAAGCCGACGGACCCGTACATGACGCAGACCGACCTGCTGTCGTGGCGGATGGAGCAGGACCCGGTGCTGCGATCGACGATCGTGGCTGTCGCGCTTCTCGACCGGGTCCCGGACTGGGACGCGTTCGTTCGCTTGATGGAGCGCGGCACGAGAGCCGTCCCGATCTTCCGGTACAAGGCGGTCAGCTCGTCGATCGGACTAGCGCCGCCGCGCTGGGTCGTCGACCCGGACTTCGACCTGTCCTGGCATCTCCGACGAGCAGGCGTGTCGTCTGCCGACGGACTGGCCGCGGTCCTCGACTTTGCCAGGACCGCCGGCATGAGTGCCTTCGACAAGGACCGGCCGCTGTGGGAGTTCACCGTGCTCGAGGGACTTTCCGACGGCCGGGCTGCGCTGGTGATGAAGGTGCACCACGCCTTGACGGACGGGGTCGGAGGAATGCAGATCACCAACGAGATCGTCGACTTCACCCGCACGGGCACCGACCGAGGGCCTGCTCCACAGGCTGTCGTGCCGGAGCCTGCCGATGGGCGGTGGCCTGCGCTCACCACGTTGTCGTGGCATCTCGACACCGGCGTCCGGCTCCTCCGGAAGTGCATGTCCCCTACGGTGGGGATGTCCCGGATCCTGACGGCACCACTGTCGACGGTGCGTCGGCTGGCAACGGTCGCAGGCTCTGTCGCCCGCTTCACCCGGCCGGTGACCACAACGTTGTCACCGGTCATGACCGAACGGAGCACTCGCAGGCAGTTCGYAGTACTCGACATCCCCCTGGACGGTCTCCGCGGCGCGGCAAGTGCGGGCGGCTGCACGATGAACGACGCCTTTCTGACGTCCGTCCTGCTCGGGTTGAAGCGGTATCACGCACTCCACGGGGCCGATGTCGCCGAGCTGAGTCTGACGCTTCCGATGAGCCYGCGCGTCGAGTCGGATCCGTTGGGCGGCAACAGAATCACCCTTGCCCGTTTCACACTGCCGACGGTCGCAACAGATCCCGGTGATCTCATGCGCGCCGTCCGGCGAACGGTGACCGCATGGCGTGACGAACCCGCCGTGGCGCACTCGTCGTCGATCGCGGCGGTTCTCAATCTGTTCCCGGCGAGGATCCTCGGCAGCATGCTCAAACATGTCGACTTCGTTGCCTCCGACGTGCCCGGCCCGACAATCCCGCTGTATCTCGCGGGCGCGGAGATCTGCGAGTACTACGCATTCAGCCCCACGCTCGGCGCAGCCTTCAACGTGACGTTGTTGTCGTACCTGGGTCACTGCTCGATCGGAGTCAACGCGGACTGCGCGGCGGTGCCGGACCTCTCGTGCCTGACGGAGTCCCTGGATGCGGGATTCCGAGCGGTCTGCGCCCTGGGCGTCCCACCCGGGGTGTGAGGTCACGTGGTGCGGGCTCCTCGATCTCCACTCGCGTGACACCGGCGACGGTGTGCACGAGTGCCTGCACCACTCGCTGCACCGAACAGGCAACGCGACAAGGTGACCTTCTCCCCTCGGAAAGTGGTGTCCAAAGGGTGTTCGCTTGGAGGGGACCGAGAGGACGACGCCATGACACTGCAACATCCGGACACCGACTACCGGAGGGTCACACAACTCGACCAGGTGACATTGCAGGATTCGCCGTTGGTGGGGGGCAAGGCCGCAAATCTCGGAGAACTGACACGCGCACGCTTCCCCGTGCCGCCCGGATTCGTGGTGTCCGCGACCGCGTACCTGGAGGCGTTGGACGCCGCCGGCCTCAGGGAATCCGTACGAGCGGCCACCGCCGCCGGCCAGAGTCCCGAGTCGACCAGCGACCTCGTTCGGGGGCTGAGCATTCCGGAGCCGTTGCGCGACGAGATTGTCGAGGCATATCGCTTGCTCGGAGAGTCGGTACCGGTTGCGGTGCGCTCCTCGGCGCCCGCCGAGGACGGGCTCGACATGTCGTTCGCGGGAATTCACGAAAGCTACACGAACGTCACAGGTACCGACGCCGTACTCGATGCTGTACGGAACTGCTGGGTGTCGCTCTGGTCGGACCGGGCAATCGCGTACCGCGACGTGCACGGCCTCGACGACGAGCCCTCCATCGCCGTCATCGTGCAGGCCATGGTTCCGGCGGACCGGTCGGGCGTGGCGTTCACCGCAGACCCCAGGACCGGGGACCGCGACCGGATCGTCATCGAGGCGGCGCTCGGTCAGGGCGAGGTGGTGGTGGGCGGACAGGTCGAACCCGACATGTACGTGGTCGCGAAGCAAGACTTCCGGCTGACGGACGTGCGGCTCGGTTCGCAGGGATTCGAGATCACGGCGGGGACCGACGGCGACACCCGGGTCGACCTGCCGACCGGGTCGCTGCACGAGCGAGTCCTCGACGACAACCAGGTGCGGCAGGTCGCGTCGCTGGCCGCAGCCGCCGAGAACCACTACGGCCGCCCACAGGACATCGAGTACGCCTTCGTCAAGGGGCACCTGTGGATCGTCCAGTCGCGGCCCATCACCACCCTCGATCGCTCCGACACATCGCAAGGCACGCGGGTGGACGGGAGCCGGGTGGTCCTCGTCAGTGGCCTGGCTGCCGGTCCGGGGGTTGCGTGTGGACACGTTCGCGTCCTGCACGACCTCAGCGAAGCCGGTCGGCTGACCGACGGCGAGATCCTGGTCGCCCCGATGACCCGGCCGGACTGGGTTCCGACGCTGCGGCGGGCGGCCGCAATCGTCACCGATGGAGGTGGGATCACCTGCCATGCCGCCATTGTCGGTCGCGAGCTGGGCCGGCCAGTCGTAGTCGGTGCGCGGACGGCAACCGCCGACCTGGCGGACGGTCAGCTGGTGACCGTGGACGGCGGTTCCGGAAACGTCTACGAGGGCGATGTCACCTCGCTCTCCACCGCCGGCACGGACACCGCTGAGGGCGGCGTGGCAGCCGTGGCGGCCACGCGAGGCGTGCCTGGGCCACCGGCGGTCGTGACCGCCACCTCGCTCTACGTCAATCTGGCGTCACCCGAGGTCGCCGAGACCGCCGCGGCGATGGATGTCGACGGCGTCGGGCTGATCCGAGCCGAGTTCATGATCACCACGGCGCTCGACGGCACGCACCCTTCGCTGATGATTTCCGAGGGCCGGCGTGAGGAATACGTCGACCGGATGGTCGCCGCCATGACCACCATCGCCGCCGCATTCACGCCCCGGCCCGTGGTCTACCGCGCCGTCGACCTTCGATCCAACGAGTTCGCGGGGTTGAGAGGCGGCGAGGTCGAGCCCGACGAGGACAACCCCATGATCGGTTACCGCGGCTGCTTCCGGTACATCCGGGACCCGGAGCTGTTCCGACTGGATCTCGACGTCCTGCACGCGGTACGCCAGCGGTACGACAACGTGCACCTGATGATTCCGTTCGTGCGCACGCGATGGGAACTCGAGCAGTGCCTCGGCCAGATCGACGCGCATCCGCTGGGGGCGGACCGGACGATGCACAGGTGGATAATGGCGGAGGTGCCGTCGGTCGAGTACTGGATCCCGGAGTACGCGCGCATGGGAATTGACGGGCTCTCGATCGGAACCAACGACCTCACCCAGCTGATACTCGGCGTCGACCGTGATTCGGCAACGTGCAGTGACCTGTTCGACACCGCCGATCCGGCGGTCCTCGCCGCCGTCGACCGCATCCTCGAACAGGCTCGAGCGTGCGGGATGACGACCTCGCTGTGCGGACAGGCCGTCTCCGAAGATCCCAAGCTGGTGGAACATCTCGTCCGACGCGGGATCACCTCGATCTCGGTCACTCCCGACCGGGCGGTCGCGGCCCGGCGCACCGTGGCCGCCGCCGAACGACGGATCCTGCTCGAGGCCGCTCGACGCAGCCAGTAGCCCCGGGCGTGATCGGGGATGCAGGCCATCGCCCTGGTGGGAACCCTTGCAGTGGGCGAGTACCTGGCGGCCCTCATCGCGGTCGACACCACCGAACTTTGCCGCTCCCGCGAAGTCGGTACCCGGACCCGAGGGACTCCACGACACCCCGCTGGTCCGTCGCCTCGCCGCGGCCGCCGACGCCGAAGAACCGACGACGTCATCGGCCGAGGTGTCGGTGGCCGAGTCGGCGAGCAGCACGGCGAAACGGTCCCCGTCAGAACCTGGTCGACAACGGGTGTCTGCCTACGCACGCCGACTTGCCGGCGAACTCGGCATCGACCTCGGCGCGGTGGGTGGCACCGGGACCGGCGGCGCCACTGTCGGCCCACCATTGACCTTGCCGAGTCGTACCGGCCGCAGGGAAGGGACCTAGGACCCTGATCTGGTGTGGCGCGGGTGGTCCAGGCTTGAGGTATGCCCAGTCGCCCAGCGATCGCCACCTCGGGCCTGTCCAAGTCCTACGGCCGGCAGCCCGCTCTGGTCGACGTTGACCTGAGCGTCGAGTCGGGAGAGATCTTCGGATACCTGGGGCCCAATGGCGCAGGCAAGTCGACGACGCTCCGACTCCTGATGGGCATGCTGCGCCCGACGTCGGGGTCGGCGACCGTGCTGGGGTTCGATTGCTGGTCGTCAGCATCTCGGGTGCACAGTCGGGTCGGCTACGTTCCGGGGGAGCTTGCGCTGTACGAGAAGATGACCGGTTTAGATCATGTCTCCTACTTCGGCCAGATCGTGGCCCGTCGAGGCGGGTCTCGGGCGGCTGACATCGCCGAACGCCTGGATCTCGATCTGGCTAGGCCCGTGAGGGTCTTGTCGCGGGGGAACCGGCAGAAGCTCGGGCTGGTGCTGGCACTGATGTCGTCTCCGGAGCTGCTCATTCTCGATGAACCGACGACCGGCCTGGACCCGATCATGCAGCGAGAATTCGACACGATACTGCGGGAGCACACCTCTGCCGGGGGAACCGTGCTGCTGTCGTCACATCTACTCAGTGAGGTTCAGCAGGTAGCGGACCGAATCGGAGTGCTGCGCGAAGGCCGGTTGATCGCGGTCGAGAAGCTCCACACACTCCGCCAGAAGTCCCTGCACCACTTGGTCGTCGAGTTCGACCGTCCAGTGCGAGCGGACATGTTCCGCGACGTGGTGGGTGTTCGCAACCTCGTTGTGGAAGGGAAAACCCTGAGGTGCGACGCGCCGGAACAGGCACTCAACGCTTTGGTCCACCGCATCGCCCAGTTCACGGTGGTCGATCTCGAATGCGCCGAGGCAGACCTCGAGGAGACGTTCATGACCTACTACGGAACAGAGTCCAGCGATGTTTCGTAGCGTGATGACAAAGACGCTTCACGATCAACGTCGCGCATTGCCCGCGTGGGTGATCGGCCTCGTACTGCTGGTCGGAATGTATGTGGCCATCTGGCCAAGTGTGCGCGGCGAACCGTCGATGAACGAGTTTCTCGATCAGATGCCAGAGGCATTTCGTGCCCTCTTCGCGATGTCGGGCGCGGACATGTCCACGCCGATCGGCTACGTGAAGATCGAGCTCCTGTCCTTCATGGTGCCATTGCTGCTGCTGACGTACGCGATCGGAGCGGGCGCCGCGGCGATCGCGGGCGAGGAGGATCGACGGACGCTCGATCTGCTCCTTTCCGCACCCATCAGTAGGCGGCGCATCGTCCTCGAGAAGTGCGCAGCCATGGTGATCGGCACGGCACTGCTGGGAGCGGTCACCGGGTTCGCGTTGATCGTGCTGGGCTCGCTCGCGAACATGGAGCTGCCCCAGAGCGGGGTGGCCGCAGCCATGGTGCATGCGGTGCTGCTCGCGCTGGTCTTCGGTGCACTTGCCTTGGCGTTGGGTGCCGTCACCGGTCACCCCGCGGTCAGTCGGTCGGTGCCTGTCGCCGCAGCCGTCCTTGCCTACATCGTCAACGGTCTCGCGCCCATGGTGTCCTGGCTCGAGCCGTGGCAGCGCACCTCGCCGTTCTTCCAGTACGCAGGCCACGATCCGATTCAGCACGGGTTCTCTGCCGGATCCGCGGTCATCGCCGTGGTGACGGTCACGGCGTTGGTCGTCATCGCGGTCGTCGGCTTCGATCGACGCGATACTCGCGGATGAGCTACATGTGCGGGGACATCAACGGGACGACGGCATTGACGAGTGATCCGGCGCCTCGGCTCAGCCGTGAACTCGCTTCTGCCGAGTCTCGTGGAGTTCGGCGTAATGGCGACCTCCTTCTCCGAAAGGGACAGAGCGTCACCGCGGTTACGCGGGCGAGCACCCTCACTGCTGTGCAAGCGAGCGCCCCCACTGCTCGGCTCGAATCTCTTCGCCATCCTCGAGGCGCGACTCCTTGTCGACGAGGAAACTCTCCGACTCCGCGACGAGATCGAATCCCAGGTGCCGAAGCTTTCTCCCGATGCCCTTCGATGCTCTCCCGGTCAGGAACGCGGGCGCATCCACTCGGGTGTCGAACGCGACTGCCTTGCCGTGTGTGGTTGGAAGCGACGAAAGCCATTCCCGGATGCCTTCGCTCGCCGCATCCGGTTCCAGTGTCACCGTGCTGTCGGGTTTGCCGGCCGTGTCCTCCGCGCTGTGACGTGTCGATTCGCGACTCATCCCGTGTACGTGTGTCGGCCCTCCGACGATCACCAGGTCGTATCCAGACAGGTCCTCGTCCCGTGCCTGCGACACCGGGACGGCCTTGACCGAACTGAACGGTGCGATGCCCCTGGCTATCGCTTCCGCGACGCGATGAGTGTTCCCGAACATCGACTCGTGGACGACGAGTGTGCGCATGACGATTCCTCCTGTGCCGAGCACTGGTCGGAACCGAACCACGGACTCGGTGCGATCCTCCGACTCGGGTTTCACTTATCAGTGTTCCATCGACCACCACAGCCGGAGCAGAGCACAAAGTCCTGTGGCCGAACTTCTTTCGTCGATCCGCTCCCACGTCGGTGTGACCGAACCAGGTGATGCCGAGGCCCCGACAGGTGCCCAAAGCCTCTTCCTCGGTGTGGCGCAAGGCGCGACGATCGAACGACGACACACAAATACCGATCTTCTCGGGTGGTGGCGGACGGAGAACGGAATGCACGCGGAACCGGGGGACTGGCTGGTGATGAAGGGAACGATCGTCGGCGCACCGGACGAGATCGGGCAGATCGTCGAGGTCCGTTCGGCGGGCGGTGGGCCGCCGTACTTCGTCAGATGGTTGCGCGACGACCACGAGTCGCTCGTCTTTCCGGGACCGGACGCGCATGTGGTGACCGCCGCCGAGAAGCTGAAAACGGACAGTCGCGAGCGGCGCCGCATTGTGGAACTCCAGCAGGCGATCGCCCGAAAACCGCACGCAAGCTGAGTGTGAAGCGGGACTGAGGAGTCGGACATGAACGCTCTCGCGAACCGGCAGGCGATCGTCGTCGTGGGAAGCCATGGCCACAATCGCCTCGCCGGATCCCTTCTGGGATCGACAAGTCAGAATCTGCTGCACCAGGCGATGTGCCCGGTGACGATCTGCCGTGCCGATGCCTGGTCACGTCCGGGGGAGCTCGCGTCCGGGCTACAGCCGCCTCGCGATCGACTCGGCCTCCGCGCCCAGCTTGGCCAACCGCAGGTCGGCGAGGGGGGTGAGGGTGTTTCCCATCCGGTTGGTCACGAACGCCACCGACAGCCCCGTGTCCGGGTCGGCGAAGGCCCCGGAGCCACCGAGACCGTAGTGACCGAACGCGTAGGGCGACTGAGTTCGGCTCGCGACGAACGCGGCGTGGTAACCGAGCCGCCAGTTCATCCGGACACCGAGCACGTAGTCCCGGGCCGTGGTCTGCACCTCGCCGATCTGAGCGAGGCCGGCCTCGCTCAGGAATCGGGTGCCGCCCACCACTCCCCGGTTGGACATCGCCGCGTACATGCGGGCCAGGCCGCGGGCGCTGAAGACGCCGTTCCAGCCGGGCATGACGTGGTCGTGGATAGCCGGGTTCCGGACGAGTTCGTCGAACCCTTCCGGCATGCCCGCGGCGGCGAGGTTGTGGAGGACCGGGGTCCGCGACAGGACGAGGGATGCCACTTCCCAGGGGATCCCGAAGGGAGTGATCCGCGGAAAGAGCTTCGCGATGCGCCGGCGCTCGTCGTCGGGCACCTGGAACCAGAACTCGGGGATGCCGAGGGGGTCTGCGATCTCGGTGCGGACCAAGTCGGTGAACGACATTCCGGTGACCCGGGTGGTGAGTTCGGCGACGAGTGACCCGAAGGTCACCGCGTGATAGCCGGGCAGGACACCACGCCGCCGGTCGGGGACGGCCGCAGCCAGCGCGGCCGCCAGCCCGTCGTGATCCAGAAGCGCCAAGCGGCCCGGCACCAGGCCACGCACGCGATGGAGTCCGGCCCGATGGCTCAGCAGTTCACGCACCGTGATGGAGTCCTTGCCCGCGGTCGCGAACTCAGGCCAGTACTCGGCGACCGCTTCGTCGTAGTCGATCAGCCCGCGGTCGGCGAGGCGGTGGAGGACTGTGCTCGCGACGCCTTTGCCGGTCGAGAACGACACCGAGACGGTGCTCGATTGCCATCGCGTGGTGGGAGTGGACCAGCCCGACCAGATGTCGACGACCGGTTCACCGTGCAGGTACACCGCCAGCGCGCCGCCGCCGTCCGACGTCCGGCCGAAAAGCCCGAAGAAGCGATCCGCCAACGGCGCGAAGGTGGGCGACACGACCATCGCAGTCGGGGCGTGCTGCACGCCGCGGGAGTCCGGGCGTCCGGACCGGCTCTTGTCCGACCTTTCGTGTGCGTGCGTCATCGTGTTCCGCTCGTCGCTGTTCGGGGGCCGCGCTCACACGTCCCCTGCCGGTGTGTACAACGCTGAAATACCCCTGGGGGATTCCCGGCGGACCTGGACAGAGGCCGAAATGCTCTGGTCCGCACGCCCCGCGCTGCGAGATCGTAGATGCACGGAGGTGGCAGTTCGATGGTCAAGCATTGGCTCGTGATGGAGACCCAGAACCCGGATGGTCGGTTGCCCTTCCACACCCGGGTGGCGGGTGCGGGCCGGCACCTGCCGGCGACGCGGCTGACAACCGACGACCTGATGGCGGGCACCCGCCACACGACGCACATCGATCTCGAACGACTGACCGGGATCCACGAACGCCGGATCTCGGTCGGAGACGAAGACTCCTACACACTCGCCACCGCTGCAGCGCACGATGCGCTGCAGCATGCCGGGCGGACCGCGGCATCGATCGACGTCGTGATCAGCTGCAGTATCACCAAGTTCAGGGACGGGCTGACCCAGTGGCTCGAACCGACCATGAGCTGCGCGGTGGCGCATGCCATCGGCGCCGACACGGCGATGACCTTCGACCTCGCGAACGCCTGCGCCGGAATGTTGACCGGTGTCACCGTGGCGAACAACTGGATTCGGCAGGGACTGATCGAACGGGCCCTGATCGTCAGCGGCGAGTACATCTCCCAGCTCGGCCAGAACGCGGCCGAACACATCCACAGCATCATGAGCAAGGAGTTGGCGTCGCTCACCCTGGGCGACGCGGGCGCCGCGCTGCTCCTCGAGCGAGCCCCTGCCGGGTCCGCCGGGATCCGGCTCGCCGGGTTCACGACGGTGGCCGACTACAGCCGGCTGTGCCTCGCGTACCCGAAGGGTGACGATCCGGGCGCACGAATGTTCACCAACTCACGGGGGATCCAGAAGGCCGCCATCGCAGACACCCCCCTTCTGCTGCACGAGGTCCTCGACACCCTCGGCCTGACCATTCACGACATCGACCACGTGATCACCCACCAGACCTCTGCTCGAGCAATCCGCAAGGGGATGGCCGAAGTGAAGGCGACGTTCGGTGACTCGCCCCGGCACGATGCCGTCATCACCGTCGACAGGTACGGGAACACGGCCTCCACGACCCACACCGTCGCACTGGTGGAAGAGCTCGAGGCGGGCCGAATCCGGCCGGGGGAGACGGTTGCGTTGATCGCCCTCGCGTCGGGTCTGGAGATCGGAATCGTCCTGGTGGAAATCGACGAGAAGTTGGTGGCAGGCTATGGGCACCTTCATTGACCGACTGGAGATCGTGCACGGTCGGTGGGGATCACGGCACAGCGCCCTGCACCTGGCCGTGGCCGCGGCGAAGTCCTGCCTGGAGGGCGCCGGTCGCAGTGCGAACGACCTCGACCTGCTCGTCAACACGGGCTTGTACCGGGATCGGAACCTCGGCGAGCCAGCGCTCGCCGCGATGATCCAGGAAGACATCGGCGCACATCCCGAGGACCCGCACAGCGATTCCCACGGCACGTTCTCGTTCGACGTCGCGAACGGCACCTGCGGAGTGCTGACGGGCCTGCAGATCGTCGACGGCTTCCTGCGCTCGCATGCGATCAGGTGCGCGCTCGTCGTCGCCAGTGACGCCGATCCCGGCCACGGCATGAGCGAACATTTTCCGTTCTCCGCCACCGGGGGAGCGGTGTTGTGCAGCTGGAGCGGCGGTGGCTACGGGCTGGGTCCGGTGAACTGGGTGAACGAGCCCGACGACGGCGATTCGTTCCGGGCGACCGTCGGTCACAGTGACAACCGGAACATCCTCCGGATCAACCAGTCCGACTCCCTGGACGAGCGCTATGCGTCGGCGGCCGCCACGGCCGTCACCTCGTGCCTCGCGCGTGCCTCGCGCGGCCTCGAAGAAGTCGACGCGATCGTGGCCGCACCGGCCCGCCCGGGCTACCGAGCGGCGCTCGCGACCCGACTGGGAGTTCCCGAGAGCAGGATCAGCGTGGCCGACGACGTCCGCATGCACACCGCCGCGCTGGTCGGCGCGCTCGGCCGCGGCCGTCACTGCATGGTGGCCGGCACACGCACGCTGATCGTCGCAGCGGGGGCGGGTGTGACAGCAGGAGCCGCCCTCTACGAGGAGCCGCCGGAGCCGGACACCGTGCGGAGGACATCGTGATCGGGAATCAGACCGCAGCGCCAGAATCCGGCATTGCTGGAATGACCCGAGGTGCGCGATGGAACTCTTGACGATCCCGACGGTGCCGAACCGACGGACAGTCGAATCGGCCGTTGCACTCGCCTGCAGGGCACCGTCGCTACACAACAGCCAGCCCTGGCGGTGGGTCGCCGGCCGCAACCACCTGATGTTGTTCAGCGACCCCGACCGACTGTTGCCGGCCACCGACGATTTCGGTCGACAGATGGTTCTGTCCTGTGGGGCAGCGCTCAATCACCTTCAGTACGCTTTCGCTGCTCGACGTTGGACTTCCGTGATCGAACGGCTGCCCCGTACCGCGGACCGCCAACTTCTCGCCACCATCGGCTTTCGTCAGACGGCGGAGGTCACTGACCTCGACGCCACCCTGGCTCTGGCCATCGGCCGGCGGCGAACCGAGCGGCTGCCCCTCGCCGCGCCCACGGAGTGGAGTCGGACTCTCGACGATCTGACCGCACTCGCCGAGAAGGCCGGCGCGCGTCTCGAGGACCTCGGCGAGCGCAGTCGCCCCGAGCTCGAGGCGATGTCGCGCCGCATCAGCGGACAACGTCGGAGAAACCTGGCCTACCAGGCGGAACTTCGATGGTGGGCGGGACACTCGTCGTACCCGGACGGCATCCCGTCCGCATCGCTGCCGTCCGAGTCGAATCGCACCGTTGCGGTCGGACGCGACTTCCCACCGGGTAGTTCCACCTCGGAAGCCGACGACGACCGCGCCGCGATCCTCCTTCTCTCCACGCCCGCGGACTTGCGATCGGACTGGCTGCGATGCGGCGAGGCACTCTCGGCCGTGCTACTCGCCTGCACCGCCCGCGGCCTCGCCACCTGCCCGATCACGCACCTGACCGAGCAGGAGACCACCAGAACCCGTGTTCGTGAACTCTCGGCCGCCGACGGTCTACCTCAGGTACTGATCAGAGTCGGGACGAGCGCCCGACCCGAACCGGCATCGGCTACTCCTCGACGGCCGTTGTCGGAAGTGCTCTTCCGGGAACACTCGATTCTGGACGACGACCACCCGAAGCCGAGGTGAGACAGATGGCATCCGACAATCTCAGCTTCCTCGACGCGGGCTTTCTCGAGACGGAGGATTCCGATCGACACGCCAGCCTCAACATCGGGGCACTCTCGATCGTCGAAGGCCCGGCTCCCGACCAGAACGAGTTCCGCGAGGCTGTAGCCGTCCGTCTGCTGGATCTTCCGCACGCAACGCAGAAACTGCACACCGCCCCTTTGGATGTAGACGCACCCTCGTGGGCGGATGACCCGAGCTTCGACCTCGACCGGCATCTGCGACGCGTCGCGCTCCCCGAGCCCGGAGGGGACGAAGAACTGTTCGGCTTCGTAGGACGGGTGATGGCACACCGGCTGGACCGCGACCACCCGCTCTGGGAGTGCTGGGTTGTCGAGGGCCTCGCCGACGGCAGGTGGGCGATCCTCGCCAAGCTGCACCACTGTCTGGCAGACGGCATCACCGGGACGAAGCTGTTCGATGCCATGTGTGACGAGCCGGACGAGCGGGTGACCCCGGAGCCCGAGACGGCGCCGACGCGGGCCGCGCGACTCGCGGAGTCCGCTCAGTCCCTGATGTCTCCACGTCGTCAGCTTCGCCTGCTGTCCACGGTGGTGAGCGCGCCACGGCGAATCGCCGCCGTGGCCGCCGGCGCTGTCGGGGGACTCGCACGGCTGCTGGCGGAGATGGTGACCACCTCGTCCACCACCTCCCTGAGCGGACCGATCGGCCGGCAGCGTCGGTACTGCGGGGCCCGGGCCAGGATGGCGGATGTCCGCAAGATCTGCGACGCCTACGACGTCACGGTCAACGACGTCGCCCTCTCGGCAATCGCGAGCGGCCTACGCACCCTTCTTCTGCAACGAGGCGAGCAGCCCGACGCCCACGCGGCGCGAACCCTCGTACCGGTGTCGGTGCGCTCCGGACGCGACCGTGACTCGACACACAACCAGGTCTCGCTGATGCTGCCGTTCCTTCCCGTCGACATCGAAGACGACATCGAACGCCTGGTCGCGGTGCACGAACGGCTCGCCGCACACAAGAACCAGGGCGAGGCGGAAGGAGGTAGGGCGTTCACGTCCTTGGCGCAGTACGGGCCGTTCATGCCGATGGCCTGGGCTGTTCGACTTGCCCTTCGCTACCCGCAGCGCAGCGTCGTCGCCGTTGCCACGAACATTCCCGGACCACGCGACGTCCGACACCTGTTGGGGCGGAGGATCCTCGACGTCTTCCCCTACGTGCCCATTGCGGTGCGCCTGCGTATCGGCATTGCGATCCTCAGCTACCACGACCGCCTCACCTTCGGACTCACCGGTGACTACGACACCACTGCCGACCTCGGCGACGTGGCCCGGGCAATCGAGCGCGCGGTGGCGTCTCTCCTGACCGCATCCGGCTCGTCGACACCGATGTCTCAATAGCGGGCTGTCGGCGACCAGGGTCAGTTCGTCTCCGGTCGCGGCGGTCTTCTTGACAGGGTCGACAGTCACTTCCCGGGCAACACGCTCCGGGGCGTCGCTGTCACGGGCGCGACGGACCGACGAAGGCGGTGGTGCAGGATGCACGGAGAAGGACCTGGGCGCCGGCGGGCGGCCCGGACTTCACAACGACGACCGGACATTGGCAGTGTGCGATCAACGCCGCGGTCGTAACCATGGAGGCATCGGCGAGAGTCGGTGGCTTGGACCCGAGTACGAGTAGTCGAGCGTCGGCAGCGGCCTCGCGCAGCACGGTGTAGGCATCGCCGATGCGTACCTCCGTGCGAAGCTCGCCGGCGCCGGGGCGGGTCGTGAGACCTTTGACGGTCTCGCGCGCGATCTCCGCTGCCTCGGAAAGACGCGCACGTGCTTCGAGCTGGTGCTGCCTCGTGAACTCGGCGGGGTGGGACGGCGACGGGGTGTCAGGGCGCGGCGCGAGCGCGTACACCAGCAGGATCGGAAGGTGGTCGGGCGCAGCGGCCTCCACCGCCCAGGCCGCGCCGTGCAGGGCACCGGGACTGCCGTCGATTCCGACGACGAGCTTCGTCCCGGAACCGCCCGTTGAACCAGAGCCGACTGCCGTGTTCATGGCCACTCCCGTGATCGTGGTGGTGGGCCCACTATGCGCGAGCGACGCCCGCCGCATAAGGGCCCAATTCCCCTAAAAGTGCGAAGCGCGCGACCTGGGGAGCATTTGGCCTCGGCCGACAGAGGACCTTGTGCTCTGCCCCCGTGCACGGGCGAGGAGAAGGCTGGCCTGCAGGTCGAGGCGGGCACGCGCCCACAACGTCTCCTCGACGCTGAAATGCACGATCGGTGAAGGAGTACGCGATGAGCGACAAGCACTGGGTGATCGACGTGGCGATCAACGAACACGATCGTCGGACTCGGTCATTGGCTTCCCTGAAGATCGGTTCCTCCAAACTTGTGGGCGTCGGGTTCGCGAGGCGAGATCCGGCGGACCCGGAGGTGCCGACGATCGGCGACGAACTTGCCACCGCGCGCGCACTTGCAGACCTGGCGAGCCAGTTGGTTGCCGCGACCGCCAAGGACATCGAAACCGTCACGCATCAGCCGGTCCAGTTGGCTCGCTGACCGTCACGACCGAAGAATCAGCGCAACTGGTGGCCTTTGGCCCTGTACGCACGCGCATCGGCGCGGAAGCATCGAAATCATCCAGATCAGTGGCTGATCTGCGCCGACAGTGAGAAGAGTCGATCCCATGAGTGGCATGACGAAGATCCCGGTGGACATGCCAGGTCGCGTCTTCCAGGACCGAAGGGAGGCAGGACAGGCACTCGGAGAACTGCTGGCCGCCTATCGGGGCAACGATCGTGTTCGCGTGCTCGGCCTCGCCCGCGGCGGTGTTCCTGTTGCATGGGAGGTCGCGGCGGCACTGGGCGTCCCGCTCGACACGTTCGTCGTGCGCAAGCTGGGTGTGCCCGGCCACGAGGAGTTCGCCATGGGCGCCCTCGCCAGCGGCGGCTCACTGGTCCTCAACGACGACATCGTGCGAGATCTCGGTATCACCTCGAACCAACTGCGTGGCGTCGTCGAACGCGAAGCACGGGAACTGGAACGTCGAGAAGCGGTCTACCGGGGCGGCAAGGCTCCCGTCGACGTCGCCGGCAAGATTGTGATCGTGGTGGACGACGGTCTTGCCACCGGGGCCAGCATGTTCGCAGCTGTCGACGCCTTGCGAGCGCAGGAACCGGCGGAGATCGTCGTTGCGGTTCCGGCCGCACCGGAATCGACCTGCCGTGAGCTCGAGGCAATGGTCGACGATGTCGTCTGCGCAACCATGCCCCTGCCGTTCCGGGCTGTGGGCGCGTCCTTCTGGGACTTCAGGCAGGTGACGGACGACGAAGTGCGGGACCTGTTGCGCACCTCCACTGTCGGTGACGGTGCACCGCGTGCCCGGGCGCGCCAGTTCACCTCTGCCGCAGACGTTGTCCGTCTCGCCTGCCGGGATGCCCCCGGTGGGGTTCCCGATCGGGCAGAACTTCTCGATCTCGTCGGTGACGCGCGCATCGTGTTGATCGGAGAGAGCACTCACGGCACGCAGGAGTTCTACGCGGCGCGGTGGGAGATCACGCGAATGCTCATCGAGGACAAGGGCTTCACGGCGGTTGCGGCAGAGGCGGACTGGCCCGACGCCTACCGCGTCAACCGGTACATCCATCACCAGGGTTCTGACACGTCGGCCGAGGGGTCGCTGCGCGGGTTCGAACGATTTCCCGCCTGGATGTGGCGTAACACCGTCATGCTCGACGTCGTCTCGTGGCTGCGGCAACACAACGACCAGCGCGCCGCGAACGACGGTAACCCGGTCGGGTTCTACGGACTCGACCTCTACAGCCTGCACCGTTCGATGCACGAGGTCGTCGGCTATCTCGATCGGGTGGACCCGGAAGCCGCCGGCCGGGCGCGGGCGCGGTACGCCTGTTTCGATCACGTATCCGCCGGCGACGGGCAGGCATACGGATACACCGCTGCCTTCGGGGCTGGAGAATCCTGCGAGACAGAGGTGGTCGAGCAGTTGCTGGACCTGCAACGCCACGCCACCGACTACGTCCGCGCGGACGGCGTCACCGCGAGAGACGAACAGTTCTATGCCGAACGCAACGCGTGGAGCGTCCGTAACGCCGAAGAATACTATCGGTCGATATTCGGGGGACGGGTGTCGTCCTGGAACCTTCGGGACGTCCACATGGCCGACACCCTCGACGCACTGATCGGTCACCTCGACCGACACAGCGGGGAGGCCTCACGTGTCGTGGTGTGGGCACACAACTCCCATGTGGGCGACGCCGACGCCACCGAGGCCGGTGCCCACGGTGAACTCACCCTCGGGCATCTGGTCCGTCAACGGCATCGAGATCATTGCCGGCTCATCGGATTCACCACCCACCACGGATCGGTCACCGCCGCGAGCGAATGGGGCGGCACCGCTGAACGCAAGATCGTTCGTCCGGCCCTGCCCGGAAGCGTCGAGGAACTCTTCCACGAGGTCGGCAAGGAATCCTTCCTCGTCGGTACCCGGGACGACGACCCGGTCGCCGGGACCCTGCGTACTGCGCGGCTCGAGAGAGCGATCGGCGTCATCTACGTCCCCGAGACCGAGCGGCGGAGCCACTACTTCCATGCACGTGTGTCCGACCAGTTCGATGCCGTCATACACGTCGACAGCACCCGAGCACTCGAACCGCTGGAATACACCAGTGACTGGGTCGACGGTGAACGCCCCGAGACCTACCCCACCGCAATGTGACATCCGCACATGGACATTCCGCACACGGTGACCGATGTCGAAGTGGTCGATATCAATCGGCCGGGTGTGCGGGAAACGGCGGTATCTGTACCGGTCGCTGGTCGTGACGGTCGGGTTGATCACCGCGCTGCTGCCGGGGTCCATCCTGCCCGTCACGTCGGTCGTGCCCACCGGCAGCATCTCGCTGCTCGTCGGGACGAGCGCGGGCATCGAACCGTTCACCGAGATCACGCGTCCTGCGCGTAACGGACAGTCTCGTCGAAGGGTGTCGCAGTCGAGGGCGCCGGCAAGGAAGTGGTCCCGCATGCTCGATCGATCGAGGTCCTCGTCAATGGTGTTCGAGCGCGAATGGTGTTCGAGCCCGCCCGCGCTGGACCGCACCTCTTCGTGGATCGGTACCTCGCGTGAATGATCTGGTGGAGCGTCTGCTCGACGTGCCGGCCTTCTGGGTGTACCTCGGTGTCGGACTCCTGGTCTTCGGCGAGGACGCGGTGTTCATCGGGTTCCTGCTCCCGGGTCAGACCGCTGCGATGATCGGTGGCGTCGCCGCGAGCCGGGGCCACGTCGACCTCGAGGTCATGGCGGCGGTCGTCGTCGTGGCGGCGATCGTCGGTGACAGCGTCGGATACGAGATCGGCAAGCATCTCGGTCCGCGGCTGTTGGACGGGCCGGCCATCGCCCGGCGTCGCGCCCGTATCGACACCGCCCGAGATCTTCTGGCACCGCGGTGGCTCGGCGGTGTTCTTCGGCCGCTTTGTTGCGTTCACGCGAGCCGCGGTGCCCTTGCTGGCCGGCATTTCGCGCGTGCCCTACCGCCGCTTCCTGGCCTTCAACGCACTCGGCGGCCTCGTCTGGGGCGTCGGCTTCGTTGTGCTCGGCTTCGTCGCGGGAAATTCGTATGCCGCCGTCGCAGATGCCGTCGGCCGTACTACGGCGGTTGTGGTCGGGGTCATCCTGCTGGGCATCGTCCTGGTCTGGCGGTCGAGGGTCCGCCGCCTCCGGCGGACCGGCGCCTGACCCGGTGACTACATCGGCGGTCGGTGACACCGAGTTCACCGTCGAGGTCTTCGAGCACTACAACGAACCGGACAATCGCCGTATCGTCGATAGCGTTCCTGAAGGGAATCCGCAGGAGGGCACCACTTCAGAGGCAGAAGCCGCTCGGACAACGAATGCGATCTGACAACCGGCCGGAACGGGCGGGAAGATGCAACCGGCACACAACGGCGAATAGACCACGATGTCCGCCCACGAACCAGACAAGCACCCCGACCGGGCGGTGCCATCCGGGTCGGCACAGGCGAAGGACATTGGTGACACGGCGCTGATGCTCGGCGCACTCTCGCTCGTGGCCTTCTGGAGCTTCGGAGTCGGTGTCCTCCTGGGGTTGGGCGCGGTCGTCGCCGCGGCGGTCGCCCGAAAACGCGCCGTCGCCGCACACCGGCCGGTCAGCGTGGAGGCGATCCTCGGCGGCCTGACCGGGCTCGTTGGAATCACGGCCGGTCTGTTGTTTCTCGCCGCCGTCTGACAGGTGTCGCCAGGACTCCGTTGGGCGGAGCTGGGGGCGGTGCGGAAGTTCTCGTGCTGTGCGATTCGGAATTGCCGCCGGCGCGGCAACTCTCATGAAGCCGGGGACCGCCCCGTGCAGTCTCGACGAAGTCGACCGAATCTACACACAGGCGCGAAGCCACCTCATTCGGCGGTGAGCGCAGCCCCCGTATCCCGTACCCGTCACGCGATGAAGTTGCCGAACGTCGGGTTGGCCTGGCACAGCGGCTGG
Source organism: Rhodococcus sp. P4_F5 (assembly GCF_056401315.1). Classification (NCBI taxonomy): domain Bacteria; kingdom Bacillati; phylum Actinomycetota; class Actinomycetes; order Mycobacteriales; family Nocardiaceae; genus Rhodococcus; species Rhodococcus sp. P4_F5. The sequence goes on from NZ_JBFUJP010000013.1 coordinate 45,400, forward strand.
CTACCGAGGTTGATCGACCCGAACAGCGTCGCCATCACGTTGCCGCGGCCGGTGTAGACGGTCTTCGCCAGGTACGGGTATGCGCCCTCGAGATTCGCGATGCCGGTCTGACCCGTGTCGGTGTTGATCCAGGCGACCGTCACCTGGGCGGCGGCCGGGATCGGCGGGGCGGCCGGGAACGAGGCAAACCTGATCTCGCCCGGATTGATCCCCGGTTCCGGCCCGGACTGCCCGGTCCCGCCGGTCAGCGACATCAGGCTGCCCTGGTTGGGGCAGCCGATGGTCAGGGCCGGGGGACCGAACGGGTGCGGGGGCATGGCCTGACCGGGGGCGGCGAACAGGGCCGCGGCGGCGAGCGGAGCCGTCAGGGCGGTGATCCGGAGAATCGAGGTGCGACGAGCGCCCATGGCTGCTCCTAGGTCCGATTGCGAGGCGCTCGGCCCTGCACGGTCCGCCGATCGGAGAGTCGGCCGCCGAACGTCGTTGTGACTCAGATCACCCTAGCGCCGTAAGAGTCGCCAGTCGAGGTCAGCGGCCGAGCAGGGTGGCCAGCCCGAGCGCCCGTCGGACACTGATCTCGATGACCACCCGGGTCGGGTTCTCCCGGGGCTCGCGGTAGCGGCCGGCGTAGCGCGCCACCGCCTCGGCGACCTCCTCCGGATCGTCGCTGACCCTGGCCGGCCCCTCGAGGGTCAGCCACCGGGCGCCGTCGATCTGGGTGACGGCCGCGTAGCCGCCGCGTTCGGCGTTGAGCGCCTTCTGCGAGCCGCCGTTGGTGATCACCCGCACCAGCTGGCCCTCGTCGTCCCAGGTGAAGCCGACGGCGACCACGTGGGGGGTGCCGTCGCGGCGCAGGGTGGTCAGGGTGGCGAGGTGCCGATCGCGCAGGAAGGCGTGTGCCTCGTCGGACAGGTCGGCGGGGTTGAAGGGGGTGCGAGCCATGGGCCGACCGTAGTCGAGGACACTTGAGGCCATGAGTGTCGGATCGGTAGTCATCCTCGGCGGCCGCAGCGAGATCGGGCTCGAGATCGCCGCGAGGCTTGCGCCCGGCAGGCCGGTGATCCTGGCGGCCCGCCGCAGCGGCGATCTGGAGCGCGAGCGGGCCGCGGTGCTCGAGGCGGGGGCGACCTCGGTCGAGACCGTCGAGTTCGACGCCGACCACCTCGCCGACCACGGCCGGGTGCTGTCGGAGATCGTCGAACTCGGCCCGATCGACGTGGTGGTCCTCGCCTTCGGCATCCTGGGCGACCAGGCCCGCGCCGAGACGGACGCCCAGCACGCGGTGAACGTCATCCACACCGACTTCGTCGCGCAGGTCGGCGTGCTCACGCACCTCGCGCAGCTGCTGCGTGCGCAGGGCTCGGGCCGAATCGTGGTGTTCTCCTCGGTCGCGGGCGCCCGGGTGCGGCGCGCGAACTACGTGTACGGCTCGGCCAAGGCCGGGCTCGACGGCTTCGCCAGCGGTCTCGGCGACGCCCTGCACGGCAGCGGCGTGAGCCTGCTGCTGGTGCGTCCGGGCTTCGTCATCGGCCAGATGACCGAGGGCATGACCCCGGCGCCGATGTCGAGCACCCCCGGTCAGGTCGCGGATGCGGTGGTCAAGGCGCTGCGCCGGGGCCGCGAGCGCGTGTGGGTCCCCGGCATGCTGCGCCTCGCCATCTTCGTGATGCGGCTGCTGCCGCAGGTGATCTGGCGGCGGATGCCGCGATGAGCCTGCCGGTCACCGTCGTCGGCATCGGCGCCGACGGCTGGGACGGCCTCTCGCCCCGCGCGCAGCGGGCCGTCACCGACGCCGAGGTCCTGATGGGCTCGGCCCGGCAGCTCGGCCTGGTCCCGGAGTCCTCGGCGCGGCGGGTGCCGTGGCCGTCGCCGATGGTGCCCGCGCTGCCCGGCCTGTTCGACGAGCACCGCGAGCGCCGGGTGTGCGTACTCGCGAGCGGCGACCCGATGTTCCACGGAGTCGGCGTCACGTTGTGCCGGGTGCTCGGTCCCGAACGGATCCGGGTGATCGCGCATCCCTCGTCCGTCTCGCTCGCCTGTGCCCGGCTGGGCTGGCCGCTGCACGAGGTGCCGACGGTGAGCCTGGTGAACCGGCCGGTCGCCACCCTGACACCCGAACTGCGCGCCGGCGCCCGGGTACTGGTGCTCAGCAACGACCAGCACACCCCGTCGGCGGTCGCGGACCTGCTGCGGGAGGGCGGTTTCGGCGGCAGCCGGATGGTGCTGCTCGAGCAGCTCGGCGGGCCGGCGGAACGGGTGCACGACGGGACCGCGGACCGCTGGCCGACCGAGCCCGGCGACCCACTGAACGTGATCGCCCTCGAGGTCCGGGGCTCGGGCGCCACGACTCGGCTGACCCGGATCCCGGGCCTGCCGGACGCCGCGTACCGGGGCGACGGGCAGATGACCAAGCACGAGGTGCGGGCGCTGACGCTGAGCGCGCTCGCGCCCGCGCCCGGTGAACTGCTCTGGGACGTCGGCGGCGGCTCGGGCACCATCGGCATAGAGTGGATGCGCAGCCATCCCCGTTGTCGCGCGGTCGCGTTCGAGCGCGAGCCGTCACGGGTCGAGCAGATCCAGGACAACGCGTCGGCGCTGGGCGTTCCGGCGCTGGCCGTGCGGTGCAGCGCGCCCGCGGCCTTCGACGCGGAGTCCGCCGGCCCGGACGCGATCTTCGTCGGCGGCGGTGTCACCCAGGACGGCCTGCTCGACGCCTGCTGGGCGCGGCTGCGGCCGGGCGGGCGGATGGTCGTCAACGCGGTGACCGCGGAGTCGGAATCGCTGGTGCTGCAGTGGCACTCGCGGCTCGGCGGCGACCTCCGCAAGTTCCAGGTCTACCGCGGCGAACCGCTCGGCGGATTCACCGCCTGGCGGCCCCAGCTTCCGGTCGCCCAGTGGTCGGTGTCAAAGCCCAGCTCCGTGACAGAGACGACAGAGGAGTCGAACCAGTGACCATCCACTTCATCGGAGCCGGGCCGGGTGCCGCGGACCTGATCACCCTGCGGGCGGCGCGGATCATCGCCGCCAGCCCGGTGTGCCTCTACGCCGGCAGCCTGGTGCCCGCCGAACTGCTCGACACCTGCCCCGAGGGCGCCGAGGTCGTCGACACCGCCCGGATGAGCCTGGACCAGATCGTCGACAAGCTCGTCGAGGCCGACCGTGCCGGGCTCGACGTCGCGCGCCTGCACTCCGGTGACCCGTCGATCTACTCCGCTGTGGCCGAACAGGTTCGCCGCCTCGATGCCGCCGGCGTCGGGTACGACATCGTGCCCGGGGTGCCCGCGTTTGCGGCCGCGGCTGCAGCCCTGAAGCGCGAGCTCACCGTCCCCGGGGTGTCCCAGTCGATCGTGCTGACCCGGGTCTCCACCCTGTCGACCGCGATGCCGCCCGGCGAGGACCTGCGGTCCCTCGGCCGCAGCGGGGCGACGATGGTGGTCCACCTGGGCGCGCACCGGATCGAGCAGATCGCCGAGGAACTGTCCGAGAGCTACGGCTCCGACTGCCCGGCCGCGGTGGTCGCCTTTGCCAGCCGCCCCGACGAGGTCGTGCTGCGGGGCACGCTGGCCACCCTGGTCGAGCAGGTCCACGCGGCGGGCATCACCAAGACGGCGGTGGTGATCGTCGGCCGGGTGCTGGCCGCGGAGGGCTTCCCGGACAGCTACCTGTACTCGGCGACCCGGTCCCGCGCGACGCACTGATGCGCCGCGTCCTGGTGCTCGGCGGGACCCGCGAGGCCCGCGACCTCGCGGCGCTGCTGCACGCCGACCCGGCGGTGTCGGTGGTCTCGTCGCTGGCGGGCCGGGTGCGTGAGCCGGTGCTCCCCGTCGGGGAGGTCCGGGTCGGCGGGTTCGGCGGCCGGGACGCCCTCGCGGAATGGATGCGGGGCAACCGGATCGACGCCGTGGTCGACGCCACCCACCCGTTCGCGACCCGGATCACCGCCAACGCCGCCTGGGCGTGCGCGCGGGCGGGGGCGGCGCTGCTGGTGCTGCGCCGGCCGGAATGGGTTGCCGGGGCGGGAGATCGGTGGCACCCGGTCCGCGACCTCGCCGAGGCCGCACGCGAGGTGCCGGCGCTGGGGCGGCGGGTGTTCCTCACGATCGGGCGTCAGGGCGTCGACGCGTTCGCCGGCGCGCCGGGCCGGTACCTGGTCCGCGCCATCGACCCGCCGGAGGTCGCGATGCCGGTCGAGGCGACGCTGCTGCTCGACCGCGGACCGTTCACCCTCGAGTCGGAGATCGCGTTGATGCGTGAGCATCGCATCGAGGTGCTGGTGACCAAGAACAGCGGCGGCGCGCTCACCTCCGCGAAACTCGGCGCCGCCCGGGAACTGGGCGTTCCGGTGCTGATGGTGGCCCGCACGCCGGTGCCGCCGGGGGTGGCGTCGACCTCCGATCCGGCGGCCGCCGCACGCTGGGCGTCGGGAGTAGCGTGAGGCACGGGGGACGCCCACCCGAGTGAGGAGAGCCTCGTGACTGCATCCGAGCACCATCAGCACACGGACCACGACCACGTCCACGGACCCGAGTGCGGCCACGTGGCGGTGCCGCACGGCGACCACGTCGACTACGTCCACGACGGACACCTGCACCGGGTGCACGGCGACCACGTCGACGAGTGCGAGAGCGCGGGGCACACCGTGCACGGCGGACACGAGCACCACCACGGCGAGGGATGCGGCCACGTCGCGGTGCCGCACGGCGACCACGTGGACTACATCCACGACGGGCACCGTCATGCCCCGCACGGCGACCACTACGACGAGCACTGACCCAGCGCCGGGTCCCGCACAGACCTTTTGCCCGCGTCACACCGGAACTGGGCGTCCAACGGGGGTGTGACGTGGCGAAAGCCCGTGTGCGGGGCGACCGGTCGAGCCGCTAGCCCGGGTAGCGCCGCGGCGTGAACACCCGCGGGCCGGTCGCGCTCTGCACCACCGTGGTCAGCGACGAGCCGATGATCAGCAGGCAGCGCATGTCGATCTCGGCGGGGTCGAGTTCGCCGAGGGTGACGATCCGCACGCTCTCCTGCGGTCCGGCGACGTCGCGGCCGATGATCACCGGTGTCTGCGCGGAGCGGTGCTCGAGCAGCAGGTCCCGCATCGCGCCGACCTGCCATGTCCGGGACTTCGACGCCGGGTTGTAGACGGCGATCGCCATGTCCGCCGCCGCGACCGCGGAGATCCGCTTGGCGACGATGTCCCAGGGCTTGAGCCGGTCGGAGAGGGAGATCATCGCGTAGTCGTGGCCCAGCGGCGCGCCGACCCGGCTGGCGACGGCGTGCGCGGCGGTCATGCCGGGCAGCACCCGGACCGGGACGTCGGACCACTGCGGCTCGGCGCCCATCTCGACCACCGCGGCGGCCATCGCGAACACGCCGGGGTCGCCGGAGGACACCACGACCACCCGGGCGCCGCGCTTGGCGAGGTCCAGGGCCATCGCCGCGCGCTCGGACTCGACCTTGTTGTCGCTGGCGTGCCGGAGCTGGCCGGCGACCACGGGCACCCGGTTGACGTAGGTGGTGTAGCCGACGATGTCGGTGGCGCGGGCCAGTTCGTGGCGCACCTCCGGGGTGGTCCAGGCGTCGTCCCCGGGGCCGAGGCCCACGACGACAACCTCGCCCGGACCGGCCGCGGTCGTTGCCGCGGGGTTGTTCGACGGGCTGGGTACCAGGGCGATCGAGAAGTAGGGCACCGAGGACTCGTCCACGTCGGCGGCCGCGAGCACGCGCTGCCTGTCCGTGCTGGCCCGTTCGACGTAGCTGGCCTCGGCGAGCCGGCCGGAGTCCTTCAGCGCCTGACGCACCGAGGGGAACGTCCGGCCCAGCTTGAGGATCGCCGCCGAGTCTGTCTCGCGCAGGCGCCGGGTCAGTTCCTCGACCGGGAGGGTGCCGGGCAGCACGGTGAACACCTCGTCCCGCTCGACCAGCGGGACTCCGAGAGCCGCGGAGGCCGCGCTGACGGAGGTGACGCCGGGGATGACCTCGGCGTCGAAGCGGTCGCACAGCCGCTTGTGCATGTGCATGTAGGAGCTGTAGAACAGCGGGTCGCCGGCGGCGAGCAGGGCCACCGACCGGCCGGCCTCGAGGTGCTCGGCCAGTCGCTGCGCGGCGGACTCGTAGAACTCGTCGATGGCGCCCTGGTAGCCGCCGGGATGGTCGACGGTCTCGGTGGTCACCGGGTAGACCAGGTGCTCCTCGACCTGACCCTCGCGCAGGTACGGCGCCGCGACGGCCCGCGAGATGCTGCGGCCGTGCCGGGCGCTGTGGAAGGCGATGACGTCGGCCTCGGAGATGATCCGCGCGGCCTTGACCGTCACCAGTTCGGGGTCGCCCGGGCCGAGCCCGATGCCCCAGAGCTTGCCGGCGGCAACCTGGGTCGATGCGTCGGCCATCACTCGACCTCGGTGGCGATGGCGTTGAGGGCGGCGGCGGTGATCGCGCTGCCACCGCGGCGGCCGCGGACCACGAGGTACTCGGTCTCGCCGCTGCGCGCGATCAGGTCCTCCTTGGACTCGGCCGCGCCGATGAAGCCGACCGGGCAGCCGATGATCGCCGCCGGACGGGGCGCGCCCTGGTCGATCATGTCGAGGAGGTGGAACAGCGCGGTCGGTGCGTTGCCGATCGCGACCACCGCGCCCTCGAGCTTCGGGCCCCACAGCTCCAGCGCCGCGGCGGAGCGGGTGTTGCCCAGCTGCTCCGCGATCACCGGGACCCGCGGGTCCGCCAGCAGGCAGAGCACTTCGTTGTTGGCGGGCAAGCGCTTTCGGGTGACTCCGGAGGCCACCATCGTCGCGTCGCAGAGGATCGGGGCGCCGGCGCGCAACGCGGCACGCGCGGCGGAGACCACACCGGGGGAGAAGGCGACGTCGTCGACGAGGTCGACCTGGCCGCAGGCGTGGATCATCCGCACCACCGTCTGCGAGACGTCCGCGGGGAACCGGGTCAGGTCAGCCTCGGCGCGGATCGTGGCGAAGGACTGACGGTAGATCTCTGCCCCGTCGCGGATGTAGTCGGTCATGCGGACCACGATAGTGGCTTCAGGACGACGGCCGATCCACCCGGTAGCCGTCGCCGGTGGCCACCACGTCGGTAACCTCGCCGCGCGGTCGGCCGCACTTTCGCTCGCAGCCCGCCCAGTGCTGACGGCCCTCGCCGATCTCGCCGGCCGCCAGCGCCGCGCCCAGGTCGGCCCGCACGTCGGCCAGCGCCTTGCCGCATCCCGGACGCCCCGTGCACGCGCTGACCTGCAGCCACGGCGAGTTCTCGTCGAAAATCAGGCCCATCGGCGCGAGCACCCGCACCACCTGCTCGGCCGTCCAGTCGTCTAGGTCGCAGACCAGCACCGAACGCCAGGGCGTGACGACGAGCGGCTTGTCCACCGCCGCCAGGAACTCCGCGACCCGGGCGCTCATGGTGCCGAGCGCGAGCCCGGCGGCGAGGGTCACCGCGCCGTCGCCGTGGTCGAGCCAGCCGATGGGCCCGGTGCCCACCGCGGGCAGGTCGACGGTGTCGGCGGTCCCGGCGCTCAGGCCCAGCCCGCTCAGCAGACGCTCTACGCCGCCGTCGATCTCGTGCAGGCGCCACTGGTCCTCGCGGATCTCGAGCAGCAGGCGCGCGGCGGCGAGGAGCACCTCGACGCCGTCGGCCGCGGGGATCCGGGCGCCGTGGTCGCGGCCCGCCAGCACCAGCGCCACCTCGTCGGCCCCGACGGCGTGCAGGCCCAGGTCCGCCGACAGCCCGGAGACGTCGCCGCGGCCGTCGTCGAGGGAGAACATCACCCGTCCCGGCAGCGCGGCCAGCGCGGGATCGGCGCACAACCCGCGGTCGAGGTCCTGGACCCAGCCGCGCACGTCCACCCGCCCGCCGATCCGTCCGGAGAGGGGGCTGGCCAGGATGTTGCGCACCCGCTCGTGGCTGGGCGAGGGCAACAGCCCGGCTTCGGCGAGCCGGTCCGCGAACGCGGCCGGGTCGGTCACGGCCCGCAGCTGGATGTTGCCGCGGGAGGTGAGCTCGAGCTCGCCGCCGGCGAGGTCGTGGGCCGCGGTGGCGAGCGTCTGCAACTGCGCGGCGGTCAACGCGCCGCCGGGCAGCCGCACCCGGGCCAGCGCGCCGTCGGCGGCCTGGTGCACCTGCAGGGCGCCCGGGCAGGCGTCGGGGCGGGACCGGTCGCCGGTGGCCGGTCGGGGGGAATTCGGGTTCGCGGACATCGTCTCCAGGTTACGTTCCGCGCACCGGTAGGCTCAGCGGCGCTTGCGACAGCTCACGAGGAAACCGGTGTGAATCCGGTGCGGTCGCGCCACTGTGACCCGGCACGGCCGGGGAGTCAGACACTCGTGTGCTGCCGTCCGGAACCAATGGGGCGCGAGACCCCGAGGAGGCCTCACCCGTGATCCTGCTGTTGTCGACGTCCGACACCGACCTGCTCAGTGCCCGTTCCAGCGGCGCCGACTACCGCTGGGCCAACCCCGCCCGGCTGCTCGTCGACGACCTGCCCGCCCTGCTCGACGGCGTCGACCTGGTGGTGGTGCGGATCCTCGGCGGCAAGCGCGCCTGGGAGGAGGGCCTGGACGCGGTGCTCGCGGCGGGCCTGCCGACCGTCGTGCTCGGCGGCGAGCTGGCCCCGGACGCCGAGCTGATGGAGCTGTCCACGGTGCCCGGCGGCGTCGCCGCGGAGGCCCACGCCTACCTCGCGGAGGGCGGGTCGGAGAACCTGCTGCAGCTGTCCAACTTCCTCTCCGACACGGTGCTGCTGACGGGCCTCGGGTTCGACGCGCCCACGCACACCCCCACCTGGGGTCACCTGGATCGGCCGTCCGCCGTGCCGGAGGCCGACGCGACCGTCGCGGTGCTCTACTACCGCGCGCAGCACCTGGCCGGGAACACCGCATACGTCGAGGCGCTGTGCCGGGCGATCGAGGACCGCGGCGCCCGGGCGCTGCCGATCTTCTGTGCCTCGCTGCGCACCGCGGAGCCGGAGTTGCTCGACGCCCTGCGCGCGGCCGACGCGATGGTCGTGACCGTGCTGGCCGCCGGCGGCACCCGGCCCGCGGGCGCCACCGCGGGCGGCGACGACGAGGCCTGGGACGTCACCGAACTCGCGGCGCTGGACGTGCCGATCCTGCAGGGCCTGTGCCTGACCAGCAGTCGTGAGACCTGGGAGGCCAACGACGACGGCCTCTCGCCGATGGACGTCGCGACCCAGGTCGCCGTGCCCGAGTTCGACGGGCGGCTGATCACGGTGCCGTTCTCGTTCAAGGAGATCGACGCCGACGGCCTGACCAGCTACGTCCCCGACCCCGAGCGCGCGGCCCGGGTGGCCGGCATCGCGGTACGCCACGCCCGGCTGCGGCACATCCCGGTCGCGGACAAGCGGATCGCGCTGATGCTGTCGGCCTACCCGACCAAGCACGCCCGGATCGGCAACGCCGTCGGCCTGGACACCCCTGCCAGCGCGATCGCGCTGCTCACGCAGATGCGTGACGCCGGTTACGATCTCGGCCCGCTCGACGGCGAGGACGCACTGCCGGGGCTGGCGGCCGGGGACGGCGACGCGCTGATCCACGCGCTGATCGCGGCGGGCGGTCAGGACCCGGACTGGCTGACCGCCGAGCAGCTCGAGGGCAACCCGATCCGCATCTCCGCGGCCCGCTACCGGCAGTGGTTCGACACGCTGCCCGCGGACCTGCGCGAGGGCGTCGAGGAGCACTGGGGCGCCGCGCCGGGTGAGCTGTACGTTGACCGTTCCGCCGATGCCGACGGCGAGATCGTCGTCGCGGCAATGCAGGTCGGCAACGTGGTGCTGATGGTGCAGCCGCCCCGCGGGTTCGGTGAGAACCCCGTCGCGATCTACCACGACCCGGACCTGCCGCCGAGCCACCACTACCTGGCCGCGTACCGCTGGCTGGCGGCGCGTCAGGACGAGGGCGGGTTCGGCGCGGACGCGGTGGTGCACCTCGGCAAGCACGGCAACCTCGAATGGCTGCCCGGCAAGAACCTCGGCATGTCCGCGTCCTGCGGCACCGACGCCGCGCTCGGCGAGCTGCCGCTGATCTACCCGTTCCTGGTCAACGACCCGGGCGAGGGCACCCAGGCCAAGCGCCGCGCGCACGCCACCCTGGTCGACCACCTGATCCCGCCGATGGCCCGCGCCGAGTCCTACGGCGACATCTCACGGCTCGAACAGCTGCTCGACGAGCACGCCAACATCTCCGCGCTCGACCCCGCGAAGCTGCCCGCCATCCGCCAGCAGATCTGGACGTTGATGCGGGCGGCGAAGATGGACCACGACCTGGGCCTGGCCGAGCGTCCCGAGGAGGACGTGTTCGACGACATGCTGCTGCACGTCGACGGTTGGCTGTGCGAGATCAAGGACGTGCAGATCCGGGACGGGCTGCACGTGCTCGGTCAGGCGCCGCACGGCGACGCCGAGGTGGAGCTGGTGCTGGCGATGCTGCGGGCGCGCCAGATGTGGGGCGGCGAACAGCATGTGCCGGGTCTGCGGGAGGCGTTGGGGCTCAGCGAGTCCGGTGACGAGTCCCGCACCAGGGTCGACGACGTGGAGGCCACCGCCCACGAACTGGTGCGGGCGATGGCGGTTGCCGACTGGGATCCCGCCGCGGCCGACGCCCTGTCGGAGGACGAGACGGTCCGGCAGATCCTCCGGTTCGCGGCCACCGAGGTGGTGCCGCGTCTGCGTCAGACCGACGACGAGATCACCCAGGTACTGCGGGCGCTGGACGGCCGCTTCATCGCGGCCGGCCCGTCCGGCTCGCCGCTGCGCGGGCTGATCAACGTGCTCCCGACGGGCCGCAACTTCTACTCCGTCGACCCCAAGGCCGTGCCGTCGCGGCTGGCCTGGGAGACCGGTCAGGCGATGGCCGAGTCGCTGCTGGCCCGCTACCTCGCCGACCACGGCGAGTACCCGAAGTCGGTGGGCCTGTCGGTATGGGGCACCTCGGCGATGCGCACGTCCGGCGACGACATCGCGGAAGTCTTTGCGCTGCTCGGTGTCCGGCCGGTGTGGGACGAGGCCAGCCGCCGCGTCACCAGCCTGCAGGTGATCACGCCCGAGGAACTGGGCCGGCCGCGCGTCGACGTGACGGTCCGGATCAGCGGCTTCTTCCGGGACGCGTTCCCGCACGTGCTGGCACTGCTCGACGACGCGGTCCGGCTGGTGGCCGACCTCGACGAGCCCGCCGAGCAGAACTACGTGCGGGCGCACGCCCAGGCCGACCTGGCCGAGCACGGCGACGAACGACGAGCCACCACCAGGATTTTCGGCTCCAAGCCGGGCACCTACGGTGCCGGGCTGCTGCAGCTGATCGACTCGAAGAACTGGCGTGACGACGCCGACCTGGCGCAGGTGTACACCACGTGGGGCGGCTACGCGTACGGCCGCGGCCTCGACGGGGCGCCGGCGTCGGACGACATGCGGACCGCCTACCGCCGAATCGCGGTGGCGGCCAAGAACACCGACACCCGCGAGCACGACATCGCCGACTCCGACGACTACTTCCAGTACCACGGCGGCATGGTCGCGACTGTCCGCGCGCTGACCGGGAAGTCCCCGGAGGCGTACATCGGCGACAGCACCCGCCCCGACGCGGTGCGCACCCGCACCCTGTCGGAGGAGACGGCCCGGGTGTTCCGGGCCCGGGTGGTCAACCCGCGCTGGCTCGAGGCGATGCGCCGGCACGGTTACAAGGGCGCCTTCGAGATGGCCGCGACGGTGGACTACCTGTTCGGGTACGACGCCACCACCAACGTGGTCGCCGACTGGATGTACGAGAAGCTCGCCGAGACCTACGTGCTCGACGAGCAGAACGCCAAGTTCATGACGGAGTCGAATCCGTGGGCGCTGCACGGGATTGCGGAGCGACTGCTCGAGGCCGTCGAGCGGGACATGTGGGAGGAGCCGTCGCCGGAGGTCCTCGACGGCCTGCGCCGGGTGTACCTCGAGACCGAGGGCGAACTCGAGGGGGAGTAGCGCCGCGGGGCCGCCGGGGGACCCGCACCCTAGGCTGGGGCCATGAGCCCCACGCTGAGCGAGATCGGTGCCGCCAAGTACGTCCTTCTGACCACCTTCCGCAAGGACGGGTCGGCGGTCGCGACGGCGCTGTGGGCGGCCCCCGACGGTGACCGTCTGCTGATGTGGACGGTCACCGACTCGTACAAGGTCAAGCGGATCCGGCGGAACCCGCGGGTGACGGTCGGCGCCTGCGACGTGCGTGGGAACCCGCAGGGGGAGCCGGTCGAGGCCACCGCGGTGGTGCTCGACGACGCCGGCACCGAGCATGCCCGAGAGGTGATCGCCCGGCGCTACGGCGTGTTGGGTTGGCTCACGGTCAAGGGCAGCCTGCTCCGCCGCGGCCGCTCCGGCACCGTCGGCCTGGCGATCACCACGGACTGAACGGGCGGGAGAGGCGGGATCCGACACGCGGACGCCGGGTGCGGGCATTCGCGGCCGATCGCGTTCTAGCCTGGGCCAGGTAGGGAACTCCGAGAGAAGAGGTCCAACCATGGCACTGCCCACCCTGACCCCCGAACAGCGCGCCGCGGCGCTGGAGAAGGCCGCCGCGTCCCGCAAGGCCCGCTCCGAGATGCGGGAGAACCTGAAGTCCGGGAAGCTCACCTTCGTCGACGTCCTGGACAAGGCGGACTCGGACGACCTCGTCGGGAAGACGAAGGTGCTCTACCTGCTCGAGTCGCTGCCCAAGGTCGGCAAGGTCAAGGCCCGTGACATCGTCGAGTCCATCGGCATCCCGGAGACCCGGCGGGTCGCCGGACTCGGCGCCCGCCAGCGCGCCGACCTGATCGCGAAGGTCGGCTGACACCAGCGCATCCCGCCTCCCCGGTGCCCCACGGCGCGCCGGGGAGGCAGAGCTCACTCGGGCGTCGCGACCGCCCACTGCGCCAGTGCGAGGCACGCCAAAGCCCCGGTCGAGGCGAATGCCCGGACGATGTTCCAGCGCACCCACGAGGCCTCGAACTGCGCCCGCACCGCCGCCAGGTCCCCGATCCGGTCCGGGGAACCGGCCGCGGCCAGCCTGTCGTTCATCGGCACGTTGATCCCCATCGTGACGGCCAGCACCGCCAGGTAGAGCACCAGCGCGGCGACGATCCACGGCAACGCGGGCCGGCCGAGGTGGGTGAGCAACGCGGCGACGGTGAAGACCAGTGCCCCGCCGAAGGCGACGCCGAACCAGCCGTTGAGGATGGCGACGTTGATTCGTTGCATCGACTCCACGAAGGTCCGGTCGTCGGTGGCGCCCAGGCCCGGCATCACCGACACCGCGTAGGAGTAGAACAACCCCGCCATCAGCCCCATGAGAACGACGGCGGTCACCAACGTGCCGCCCCTGAGCGCTGTCCAGGTCCCGTTTGTGTCCATGGGTCGAGTCAACCCTCCCAGTGCGAGACGATCCATAGTCAGAACACGCAAAGTCATGTTCGAGCGTCTAGCCTGGTGGCATGGATGCGCTCGGTGGGCTGCTGGACGGACCGAGGGCGCACGGCGCGTTCCTGCTCCGCTCGGTCCTCGAACCGCCGTGGTCCCTGCGAATTCAGGACCGCGCGCCGCTGACGCTGGTGGTGCTGGTCAGCGGCGCGGCGTGGGTGTGTCACGACGGCGCGGCACCGGTGGCGATGCGGCCCGGGGACGTCGCGGTGGTCTGCGGGCCCGACGCGTACACCGTCGCGGACGACCCGGCCACCGCGCCGCAGGCGGTCATCCACCCGGGCCAGGTCTGCACCACGCCGGACGGCGAATCGCTGAGCGAGGCAATGACCCTCGGCGTACGTACCTGGGGGAACAGTCCAGACGGTTCGACGGTGATGATCACGGGAACCTACGGGGCGGGCGCCGCTGTCGGCGACCGGCTGCTGCGCGCGCTCCCGCGCCTGCTGATCCTGCGGGACGACGAGTGGGACTGTCCGCTGCTGCCGTTGCTGGGCGAGGAGATGCTCAGGGAGGAACCGGGGCAGGAGGTGATGCTGGACCGACTTCTGGACCTGCTGCTGGTCACCGTGCTGCGCGCCTGGTTCTCCCGCCCGGAGTCGGCGGCGCCGGCCTGGTACCGGGCACAGGGCGATCCCGTGGTCGGCCGCGCGCTGCGACTGCTGCAGGACAAACCCGCGCACCAGTGGACGGTGGCGGCGCTCGCGGCCGAGACCGGGATGTCCCGGGCGGCGCTGGCCCGGCGGTTCACCGAACTGGTCGGTGAWCCGCCGATGACCTACCTGACCGGGTGGCGGCTCGCGCTGGCCGCGGATCTGCTGCGCGAACCCGGCACCACGATCGGTGCCGTCGCGCGAAAGGTCGGGTACGGCAGCCCTTTCGCACTCAGTGCGGCGTTCAAGCGGGTGCGAGGCTCGAGTCCGCAGAAATTCCGCAGTTCCCTTGTGCCTCCGGTCGGGTACTAGCTGCCCAGGGAACCCGTGTCGGAAGAACCGGAGAACAGGTCGTTGAGGGAACCGATCGTCGACCCGGTCGACGACCCGGACCCGAGGAAGTCGCACACCGAACCGCAGGCCGGAGTCAGGGCGAAGGTGAGGTGCACCGACGCCTGCGTGCCCGCATCCGCGAGGCTCTGCGTGCCGCCCGCGGGGACCAGGAACGATCCGCCGCCGCCGGCGTCCGTGCCGCCGCCGCCGCCGTACAGACCGCCGCCGCCACCACCGCCGGTGCCCTCGCCGCCGGCGCCGAGGGCGCCGTCCTGGGAGTCCGCGGTGCCCTTGCCGCCCGCGGTGGCCGTGCCGGCCTGCCCGCCGCCCGCACCCGGTGCCGAGGTGGCCGCGTTTCCGCCGGGCTTCCCGGTGGTGCCACCGCCGCCGCCGGGGGCGACGAGGATCCGCGAGTTCAGGGCCCCGACCGGGTCGGCCTCGAAGGAGACGGTCGAGATGCTCGTGTAGCCGCCGCCGCGGCTGATGCCGGTTCCGCCGTCGACCCCGACCCGCAGGTAGAGCTTCGAACCCGGGGTCACCGGCAGGTCGGCGTCAACCTTGCCGCCGAGTCCGCCCGGGCCGGCCTCAGCACCGTTGCCGGTACCGCCGATCGCCGTGACCCGCATCGAGTTGACCGTGGCAGGCACGACCAGCACCTGCTCCTTGGTGCTGCCCGCGTAACCGCAGGTGGTGAGCTTGCCCGACATTGTGCATTCGGCGTAGGTGTCGGCCGCTCCAGCGACGCCGGCACCGCCCGACAGGGCCGAACCGGCCACCGCGAGCCCCATCACGGCCGCGACACCGAACCCGCGACGGACCCGCCCGGTCGACTTTGCCTGTGCCACTCGAATACTCATCGAATCCACCTCACAGAATCACCTGCGCTCCCGGGACGGGTACAGCGCGATGCGAAGCATGCCATGTCGGATGGGTAGCCAGGTTCGAATCGGACGATTGTCCTAGTGCTCGGGAAAATGGCCGAAGGCCCGCACCGGCCGGCTGCCGGTGCGGGCCCCGAAATGTACTGGTACCGCTGTGCGTCCAGCTACCGAGCTACGAGCTTCCGAGGTCGCCCAGGCTGCCGAGGCCGGGGATCAGGTCGCCCAGGCCGCCACCGAGTCCGGGAATGTCGTCGAGTCCGGGAAGCGTGATCGGAACCCACGAGTAGAACTGCACGTACACCTGGGGCCGGGCACCCTTGTCGGCCAGCTTGTCGGTTCCGCCGACGGGGATCAGGTACGACCCGCCGCCACCGGCACCGCCCTCGGCGCCGCCGCCGCCGCCGAAGTAGCCGGCACCGCCGCCGCCACCGATTCCGGCACCGCCAGTGCCCTGCGCACCCGCCTGGCCGTCCGGGGTTCCGGTGCCGCCCGCGCCGCCCGCGACCTTGGTGCCGGCCTTGCCGCCCGCCGCACCTGCCCCGGCGACGCCGGGATTGCCGCCGTTGGTGAGGGTTCCCGCTCCGCCTCCGCCGGGTGCCGCGATCAGGAGCGACTGGTAGCCCTTGGTCGCGTCTGCCTTGACCGACTGGGTGGACACGCCGGACAGGCCGCCGCCGGCCGATGCGCCCGAACCGCCGCCCTGGCCGACGAGGAAGTAGATCTTCGTTCCCGGAGTGACCGTGATGTCGCCGGTCACCTTGCCGCCGAGTCCGCCCGCACCGAGGCCGTCCTGGCCGCCGGCACCCGTCGCGGTCACGGTCATCGTGGTGACGCCCTTCGGGACCTCAAACGCGAATTCCCCGGCGGCCTGGAACGTGCAGGTCGCGAGCGGGCCCGCCTGCTGGCATCCCACGACCGTACTCTCGGCACCGGCCACGCCCGCGCCGCCCGACAGGGCCGTGCCGGCCACCGCGAGCCCCATCGCAGCACCGATCCCGATCCCGCGGCGGATCCGCCCAGTCGACGTCATCCGCGCTACCCCTGCACCCATCAAGCCACCTCACAGATTTACTGCGCTCCCGGATTGGAGTACAGCGCGGAGCGAAGCATGCCACGCCGAAGGCGGTGTCAGAGGTTGAATTGGACGATTGTTCTGAACCGCGGAACCTCAGTCCTCGTTGAACCCGTGCAGTCGGTCCAGTTCGCGCCGTTCACGTTTCGTGGGCCTGCCGGTGCCGCGGTCGCGCTGCGGCACCGCCAGCAGCACCTCCCGCGGCGGGGGCGGGGGAGTGCGGTCGATCAGGCACAGCACGGCCTCGGCCGCCCCGACCCGCTTCTTCACCAGCCGGACCACCTCGACCACCCGCTCGACGCCGCCGGCCCGGACCCGGACCTCGTCGCCGACGCGCACCGAGTAGGCGGGCTTCATCGACACGCCGTTGACCCGCACGTGACCGGAGCGGCAGGCCGCGGCCGCCAGCGACCTGGTCTTGAACAGGCGCACGGCCCACACCCAACTGTCGAGACGAACACCCGACGACTCTCCCGCAGACACGGCTCCCAGCCTAGTGGTCCGCCGCGGCCGCGCCGCCGTCACAGCCCGGCGACCTCCCGCCTGCGCACCGGCCGCAGGAACTCGTCGATGTCCTCGCGAACCCACCACGCGCCGGATTCCTTGCGCTCAGACCGGGTGGTGAACCGGTACAGGTACAGCCGTGCCCGCACGAACGTCGGCGGCGACTGCGCAAACGGGTTGTGCCGGAGCAGCTTCACCGTCGCCGGGTCGTTGCGGAGCAGCCTCGCCACGAACGGCACGAACCACGACCCGGCGTAGCCGGGCGAGATCGCGGCGAACCACATCAGCCAGTCCAGCCGCAGGTGGTACGGGGCGAACTGCCGTGGCCGACGGTGCACGTCGCCGGGTTTGCCGCGGAACTCGTACTCCTGCCACACGGTGTAGTCGTCCACGCGCGTGTCCACGGTGCCCTCGACGATCACCTCGTAGCGCCGCTTGGTCACGTGGCCGAACGCGCCGTAGGTGTTGACGAGGTGCCAGGGGTTGAACGACGCGTTCATCAACTGCCGGTGCGCGAACAGGTTTCGCACCGGCCAGTAGCTGAGCACCACCACCAGTGCGGTCGCCGCCAGCACCGCGCCCACGAACACGGCCGGCGTCGCGCCCGCGCCGTGCGGCACCGGCAGCACCCGGCCGAGGACCGAGTCCGGCAGCACGGAGACGGCCAGCACGATCGCCGCCCAGTTCAGCCATGCGAAGTTGCCGCTGACCACCAGCCACAGCTGGGTGACGATCATGATCGTGGCGGCGACGCCGGCCACCGGCTGCGGGGCGAACAGCCCGAACGGCACCACCAGCTGGGTGAAGTGGTTGCCCGCCACCTCCACTCGGTGCAGCGGCCGCGGAAGCCGGTGGAAGTACCAGCTCAGTGGCCCGGGCATCGGCTGCGTCTCGTGGTGGTAGTACAGGCACGTCAGGTTGCGCCAGCAGGGGTCGCCGCGGATCTTGATCAGTCCGGCCCCGAACTCGAGCCGGAAGAGCAGCCATCGGAGTGCCAACAGGATCAGCAGCGGCGGCGCGGTGTCGGCGTTGCCGAGGAATACCGCGAGGAAACCCGCCTCGAGCAGCAGCGACTCCCAGCCGAACCCGTACCAGAGCTGGCCGACGTTCACGATCGAGAGGTAGAGCAGCCACATCGCCAGCCACACCAGTGCGCACACCGCCGCCGGCAAGCGGTCCGTCAGCCCGGCCGCGGTGACCGCGGCCAGCCCGGCCCCCGTCCAGGCGACCGCCGCGAAGTACCGGTCCGAGTAGTGCCACTGGAAGAGGCTGGGATGTCGACGGAACGACGACGTGCGCAGGAACTCGGGGACCGGCAGCATGCCGTCCGTGCCGATCAGCGCCCGGAACTGGCGGACCGCGGAGACGAATGCGACGAGGTAGAGGACGGCGAGCCCCTCCTTGAAGAGCAGCCGCCCCAGCGAGTAGTCGTCCGCGGCAAACCAGTCCACTGCCGTCACCTCGATGACGGACGCCCCGTGCGGGGCACCCAGTTCGGACGCTACACCGAGGACGCCGCCGATTCCGTGCCGTCAGGTCCGCGGGTGGGGGTGCGAGGCAGCCGCAGTACCAGGCGGACGCCGCCGAGGGGACTGTCCTCGAACCAGGCGGCGCCGCCGTGCAGCTCGGCCTGTTGGCGGATCAACGCCAACCCGAGTCCCGATCCGTCCGGCGCCGCACCCGCGCCGCGCCGGAATCGCTCGAACACGGCCTCGCGCTCGTCGGCGGGGATGCCGGCGCCGTCGTCGGTCACCGTGACGACCACCGCGTCCTGCCACTCCCGCGCCGCGATCTCGATCACCCCGGCCCGGCCGTGCCGGACCGCGTTGGAGACGGCGTTGTCGACCGCCAGCCGCAACCCGGCCGGGAGCCCGGTGATCACCAGCGTGGGCGGCGCGTCCAGGCGGATGTCCACCCCGCGATGGGTTCGGACCGCGTCGTGGGCCGCCCGGTCGAGCAGCTCGGACAGGTCGACCGGCACGAAGTCCGCCTCGGACGACAGTTCCCCCGCCGCCAGCCTCTCCAGCGCGTGCAGGGTGGCCTCGACCCGCCGTTCGGTGCGCAGCGCGTCGGAGAGGATCTCCGCGCGGGTGGCCGCCGGCAGGTCCAGCGTCGTGGCCACCTCGAGGTTCGTCCGCATCGCCGTCAGTGGGGTGCGCAGCTCGTGGGCGGACGCCGCGGCGAAGTCGCGGGCCGTCGCCAGCGCCGACGCGGTCCGGGCCCGTTCGGCCGCATTGGCGTCGAGCAGCGTCCGCAGCGCCGCGGCCAGCTCCTCGGCCTCGATGGCCCCCGACACGCGCGGCGGCGGCGCCGTGGGGTCCAGGCCCAGTCGGCGCGTCTGCTCGGCCAGCCGGCGCAGCGGTGCGATCGCGACCCCGGCGAACAACCAGCCCAGCGCGGCCGCCACGACCACCGCGCCCAGGCCGATCCCGATCGTCCACCGGTGCAGGCTGGTGATGGCGGCCTCGGCCGGTGCGGTCGGCGCGCCGACCGAGATGGTGGCACCGAGACCGCTGAGCACCTCGACCGTCCGCACCCGGTACCGCGTCCCGTCGACCGTCGCGGTGTCCCAGCCCTCGGCGAACTTGGGCAGCTCGGCGTCGGTCGTGGAGAGCGTGAGCTCGCCCGCGCGCAGCGTTCCCGCGTACTCCGGCGGCAGCGGCAACGGACCCTGCAGGACCCGCAGGCTGGTCAGGTTGGCCGCGGTCACCTGGGTGACCGAGTCGAGTTTGCCGTCGAGTTGGGCGTTGACCTGGCGTTCGATGCCCACCCAGGCGACGCCGCCGAGCAGCAGCACGACCAGCGCGGTGCCGAGCGCGGCCGCGGCCGTCACCCGCAGCCGCAGCGACACCGGTCGCCGTCGGGCGCTCATCGGTCCCGGAGCACGAAACCGACGCCGCGCACGGTGTGCAGCACCCGCGGCGCGCCGTCGATCTCGAGCTTGCGTCGCAGGTAGCTGACGAACACGTCCACCACGTTGGTCTCGGTCTCGAAGTCGTACCCCCACACCGACCGCAGCAACTGGTCGCGGCTGAGCACCGTCCCGCGGTTCTCGGCCAGCACCGCGAGCAGGTCGAACTCCCGCTTGGTCAGGTGCACCTCGGTGCCGCCGACGTCGGCCCGGCGGCCGAGCAGGTCGACTCCGACCGGGCCCACGCGGACCGTCTTCTCGGCCGGGGCGTTCTCCGGCTCCGGCTCCGGCCGGCGGCGCAGCAGTGCGCGGATCCGCGCGACCAGTTCGCCGAACTCGAACGGTTTGACCATGTAGTCGTCCGCCCCCGCCTCGAGCCCCGCGATCCGGTCGTCGACCTCGCTGCGCGCACTGAGCACGCACACCGGGA
Source organism: Rhodococcus sp. P4_F5 (assembly GCF_056401315.1). Taxonomy (NCBI): domain Bacteria; kingdom Bacillati; phylum Actinomycetota; class Actinomycetes; order Mycobacteriales; family Nocardiaceae; genus Rhodococcus; species Rhodococcus sp. P4_F5. The sequence continues at coordinate 65,640 of NZ_JBFUJP010000013.1, forward strand.
CGTCGTTGCGCATGGCGCGCAGCGCGGTGACCACGCCCACCCCGTCGAGCAGGGGCAGGTTGAGGTCCAGCACCACCAGGTCCGGATCGTGCGCGCCGACGGCCCGGAGCGCGGCCGCTCCGTCCGCGGCGGTGAACACCGCGAAGTCCGAGAGTTCCAGCCCACGCCGGAGCGCGGTCAGGACATCCGCGTCGTCGTCGACGATCAACACCTTCTGAACCGCAACCACTCCCTCATCTTGCAGCGTCCAAGCCGAACGCGCTCTCAGGCCGCGAGGGGTCGCGGCGCCAGCATGGACTCCACCGAGTCCGCCCACTGAAGATATTCGTCCGTCCACTGTTCCGCCGGATCGGCAGAGAAGAGGAGGACGTCGGCGCCCTCGTCCGGGCTCCCGCCCGGCAGCACGGAGGCCATCCACGCGCGGCCGGGCTCGGTGACGATCACCTCGCGGCAGTTCTCGTCGGCCGCGAGAATCGCGACCAGTCCCCGCGTCCGCAGCTCCGCGGTCGTGGCGGTGACGCACCGCCGGTCCCAGCTCGTCATCCGAATGTCCGACATGACTCCTCCTGGACTCTTGAGATATGTTGCTCTCCAACAGGATTCGAATCCCGGATGAGCTCGTACCAAAAGACTAGAGTCCGGAGTTTGTGGTTCCGTTACGGCCGATTAAGGACTTTGTGAGAGTCGGTTCAGCCGATCGCGTCCAGGTAGCTCCAGCGCCCGTCCACCCGGACGAACCTGCTGTGCTCGCGCAGCGAGTCCCGGTGCCCCTCGACGACGTAGTGCGCGACGAACTCGACGGTGCCCTCGGTGTCGAGCAGTCCGCCGGCCGAGGTGCCCAGCACGTCCAGTCGTGTCCAGCGCTGGTCCGGGTCCAGGTCGAGCCGGCGGGGCCGGGTGCTCGGGTGCCAGGTGCGCAGCAGGTAGGCCGCGTCGCCCACCGCGAAGGCCGCGTACCGCGAGCGCATCAACTGCTCGGCGGTCGGGGCGTCGGCCTGCCCGCCGTGGAAGCGTCCGCAGCAGCCGCCGTAGGTCTCGCCGCTGAGGCAGGGGCAGCGGGCGGCCGGGTCGAGGGGTGTCGTCGGGTCGGCCATCACTGGGCCTGACTGACCGAGGACATGTGGAAGTCCGGGATCCGCAGCGGCGGCATCGCGGTGCGGGTGAACCAGTCCTTCCACTCCCGGGGCAGCGCCGGCGCGGTGGCGCCCGCCTCGCTGACCCGGCGCAGCAGGTCCAGCGGGCTCTCGTTGAAGCGGAAGTTGTTGACGGCGCCGGTGACCCGGCCGTCCTCGACCAGGTAGACCCCGTCCCGGGTGAGACCGGTCAGCAGCAGGCTCGTCGGGTCCACCTCGCGGATGTACCAGAGCGTGGTCAGCAGCAGGCCGCGTTCGGTGCGGGCCACCATGTCGTCGAGGTCGGCGCCGCTGCCGCCGGTCAGCAGCAGGTTCTCGCCCGGCACCGCGACGGGGGCGCCGAACTCGCGGGCCGCGTGCCGCGGGTACGCCAGCGCGCCCACCGCGCCCTGGCGGACCCAGTCGACGCGGCCGACGTCCATCCCGTTGTCGAAGAGAGAGACGGTCTCGCTCGACGTCGCCGCGGACACGAACGGTGCGTACTCGAGTCCGGGGGAGCGCGGGTCGGAGAACAGGGTCAACGGCAGGTCGGTCAGCCGCTCGCCGACGCGCGTCCCGCCGGCCCGGGAGAGGGCGGTGTGCCCCTCCTCGGCGCCGCGACCCTCCATCGTCCACATCAGGTAGATCATCAGGTCCGCGACCGCGGACGGCGGCAGCAACGTCTCGTAGCGGCCGGCCGGCAGCTCCACCGTGGTGTCCGCCCAGCCGAGCCGGGTCTCCAACTGCGCCAGCAGGGTTTGCACCGACACGTCCCGGAAGTCGGTGCTCCCGGCGCCGACCCAGGCGCTGGCATCGCCACGCTTGCCGTTGATCTCCACCGAGCCGGTCGGCTGGGTGAACCGGCGTCGCACGCCGGTGGAGGTGCCGAGCCAGGTGCTGTGGAGCTGGTGGTGCGCGAACCCGTACAGCCGGTCGGCGCCGTCGAAACCGTCCGCGAGATCGGCGGCCACCCCGGCGAAGATGTCGATACCGGTGGCCGCCGGGCCGTCGTGCCACCCCGGGTCGGGGGCGCCCGCCGGCACCAGGTCCATCGCGTCCTCGGCCGGCCGCGCGGCCCGGGCGGCGGCCTCGCTGGCCCGCACCACCTCCGCGACCTGCGACGGGTCGACGCTGCTCGAGCTCACCGTGCCGACCCGCGCTCCCGCATCGTCGCGGACGATCGAGATCACCGTCCAGGTCCTCGATTCCGAGACACCGTTGGTGGTCATCGAGTTGCCCGCCCAGCGCAACGCGGCCTCGCTGGCGTCGGTCACGATGACCATCGCCTCGTCGGCCTCGGACAGCGCGAGCACCTGCTCAACCAGTTCCTGCGCGGCGATCACCGATCGGCCTCCGGCTGCATCAATTGTCACTGCCCGCCCTCCACCCGTGTGTTGAGTACGTTGACGCCGCGGAACAGCGCCGAGGGGCAACCGTGGCTGACGGCCGCGACCTGGCCCGGTTGCGCCTTGCCGCAGTTGAAGGCGCCGCCGAGGCGCCAGGTCGACGGGCCGCCGACGGCCTCCATCGATCCCCAGAAGTCGGTGGTGGTGGCCTGGTAGGCCACGTCCCGCAGTTGCCCGTCCAGTCGGCCGTCACGGATTCGGTAGAACCGTTGCCCGGTGAACTGGAAGTTGTAGCGCTGCATGTCGATCGACCAGGACTTGTCGCCGACGACGTAGATGCCGTTCTCGACACGGGAGATCAGGTCCGCGGTGCTGGTGTCGCGGTCCGGGTCCGGCTGCAGCGAGACGTTCGCCATCCGCTGGATCGGCACGTGGTGCGGTGAGTCGGCGTAGGAGCAGCCGTTGGAGCGCGGCAGTCCGAGCCGGGGGGCGAACACCCGGTCCAGCTGGTAGCCCACCAGGGTGCCGTCGCGGACCAGGTCCCAGCGCTGCGCGGACACCCCGTCGTCGTCGTACCCGATGCTGGCCAGTCCGTGCGGCTCGGTGCGGTCCGCGGTGACGTGCATGATCGGCGTCCCGTACTCGAGGGTGCCGAGCTTGTCCGGGGTGGCGAACGAGGTGCCCGCGTAGGCCGCCTCGTAGCCGATCGCGCGGTCGTACTCCGTTGCGTGCCCGATGGACTCGTGGATGGTCAGCCAGAGGTTGCTGGGGTCGATCACCAGGTCGGTGGGTCCCGCGGTGACGGACGGCGCCTTCGTCTTCTCCGCCAGCCACTCCGGGATCCGAGCCAGCTCGGTGTCCCAGTCCCAGGCCCCGTCCGCCGAGGTCTCGAGGTACTCCCAGCCGCGGCCGACCGGCGGCGCCAGGGTGCGCATGGTCTCGAAGCTGCCCACCGACGCGTCGACGGCGGTCGCCTCCAGCTCGGGGTGCAGCCGCACCCGCTGCTGGGTGAGCGTCGAACCGGCCAGGTCCGCGTAGAAGGTCTGCTCCTTGACCTGCAGCACACCGGCGGTGACGTGGTCGACGCCGTCGGCGGCGGCCAGCCGGCCCGAGTAGTCGCCGAGCAGGTCCACCTTCTGCGCGGTCGGCACGGCGAAGGGATCGAGGGTGTACCCGGAAACCCAGGTGGCGTCGCGGTACACCGGTTCCGGCGCCAGCTCCACCCGCTCGCGGTTCAGCGCCCGCAGTGCGCGTGCCACCTCGACGGCCCGGCCCGCGGTGCGTGCCGCGGACTCGGCGGTGAGTTCGGCGTGCGAGGCGAAACCCCAGGTGCCGTCCACCACCACCCGTACCGCCAGGCCGAGCTCGTCGCCGTCGACCACCGACTGGACCGCGCCGTCACGCAGCCGGATCGACTGGGTGCGCAGGCGGTGCACCCGCAGGTCGGCGTGTTCGGCGCCGGCGGCCCGGGCCGCGGACAGCGCCGCGTCGGCCAGGGTGCGCAGGGGCAGGGCCAGGAAGTCGGGGTCGACATCGCGTGTCACGGTCACAGCCGAACACGCTACCGGTCAGCCGACCGCACGGCCGCTGGGCCGAACCGGCGGCCGCCGCGCCGCCTCAGGCCATCTCGGGTACGTGCAGATGGGCGATCGCCAGCTCGAACTCGCACACCTCGAGCACGTCCGCGCCCGCCTCACTGGTGCCCGCGGCCCGGAGGGTCATCGCCTGGTCTCGATTGCGGTCCATCGCCTCGAAGCTGTCGAACGTCACCGACGACACCGCGCGGCCGGCGGCGTGGTCGACCATCAGGCTGGCACTGCAGAACCCGTCGAGTTCCTCCAGCGCGGGCAGGATCGACAACTTGTAGAGGTCGAGGGCGCGGTCGATCCGGCCCGGTTCGACCGCGAGCCACGCGGCGCGGACGCAGGCCCCCGGGCTGGACCGGTGGTCGCGGTGCAGGACGGCGATCTCCCACCGTGACACCGAGGTGGTGCCGTGGAAGATCTCGGCGGCCCGGTCGCGCAGGTGCAGGACCGGCCCCTCGCTCGCCCGGAGGGACTCGTCGTCCATCCAGGAACTGGTGGCGATGCACCGACCAGTTTCGTGGTCGACCAGCAACGACAGGCCGCAGCAGCCCTCGATGTCCGCGAGCGTCGGCATCACGACGTCGCGTATGTGCTTGATTCCGACGTCGATGAACGACGGCTGCGCATGGATGGTGGTAGAGCGTGCGTACACGACCGGCACCCTTCTCCTCGGGGGCGGCGCCCGGCGGCGCCGACGGGGCAATCCCTCGTCCTTCACGGTCCTCCGCTCGGCCGGGCAAGGCAATGGGGTGGGACGGACTCGTGCCCGGACCTCCTAGGCTGACGGGATGCGGAGGTTCAGTCTGTGGCTGCGCGGCAAGCCGTTCATCGCCGACTCGATGCTGGCCGTGGTGCTCTTCGTGCTGGACTGTCTGGGCGCGCCGGGCAGTCAGGTGCCGTGGCTGTTCCTGCTGCTGAGCGTGATCCTGTCGGTGCCGATCGCCTTCCGTCGGCGCTACCCGGTCCTCGCGGCGGTCGCGATCCTCGCCGCGTCGATGTTCACGACCCTGGTCAGCGACCTGATCGGGGACGACGCGGAGAACCACTTCGCGTTGCTGGGCCTGCCGGTGGCGCTGTACACCCTGGTCGCGTACGTGGGCCGCCGCCCCGCCGCGTTCTACCTGGTGGGATTGGCCGCCGACGCCGTGTTGTCCGGCATCCTGCTGGACAACGGACCGTCCGACCTGCTCTTCGTCGCGCTGATCTACGCGTTGTCCTGGATTCTCGCCGAGTTTCTCGGCGCTCGGCGGCTCTACGACGAGGCGGTGGCGTCCCGGCTGGCGGTGGTCGAGGCCGAGCGGGACCGGAGGGCCGAGGAGGCGGTGGCCGGCGAGCGCACGCGGATCGCCCGGGAACTGCACGACGTGGTTGCACATGCGGTGAGCGTGATGGTGGTGCAGGCGGACGGGGCGTCCTACGCGTTGCGCCGCAACCCCGACGCCGTGGAGAAGGCGCTCGGCAACATCGCGGGCACCGGCCGCCAGGCGCTGGCCGAGCTGCGCCGCACGGTCGCGCTGCTGCGCACCGAGCAGACGCCCGCCGAGATGCCGCAGCACGGCACCGCGGGCGTGGCGAAGGTGGTCGAGATGATGCGGCAGGCCGGACTGACCGTCGAACTCGAGCAGACCGGCGACCTGGACGAGATCAGCCCGGCACTGAGCCTGGGCATACACCGGATCGTGCAGGAGTCGCTGACCAACGTGCTCCGGCACGCCGGGCCCTCACCGCGGGCGGTCGTGCGGGTGCGCCGCCGGGAGGAGGACGTGCTGGTCGAGATCACCGACAACGGCCGGGGCACCAGCCTGTTCACCCAGGGGTCCGGCAACGGGCTGCTCGGTATGCGCGAACGGGTCGCGGTGCTGCGCGGCACCCTCGACACCGCGCGGCAGCCGGACGGCAGCTGGCGGGTGCTGGCGGAGCTTCCGCTCAGCCCCGAGGACTGAGATCCCCGCGCTCGAGATCCCCAGTGCTCGAGATCCCCAGGTCGCGAGGTTCTCGGGGCCGAGGAACGGCCCGTCAGTAGTCCCGGCGACGCCCGGTGCGGCAGGCCTCCGGCTAGAGGCCGAGCGCGGTGACGGCGTTGCCGTGCAGGCCCGCGTGCTGCCGCGAGTAGATCGCGATCATCCGCTGGTCGGTGTGCCCGCTCTGCGTCATGATCTGCTCGGCGCTCGCGTCGTTCCGGACGGCCTGGGTGACGAATCCCGCTCGGAGGCTGTGCCCGCCGAGCCGGGCGACGAACTCCTCCGAGTATCCGGCCGCCGCGGCCCGCCGCTGGATCATCGAGGCAACTGCCTGTCCCGACAGCGCACCGGCGCCCAGTGCGCCGGTGCGATGCACGGGCCGGAACAGCGAACGGACCGTCGGCTCGGGACGTCCGAGCATGCCTCGGCAGCGATGCTCGAGCGGCCCGGACTCGGGCTCGGCGAGCAGTCGGCTCACGGCCGGTTTGCCGTCGCGGTCCCAGGCGTCCAGGACCTCACGCCACCGCCAGTACGCGCACACCGGGCAGGTGATCGGCGCGGACCCGTAGGGGAGGGTGACCGTTCGGCCGGCCGCCGCCTGGTCGGTCTTCGACCGGCGGATCGTCACGTACAGCCCGTCGGCGCGGTGCGGGGCGACGTCGGCGACCGCGAGCGAGGCCAGTTCCGATCGGCGCATCGCGCCGGTGAGCCCGATCAGCAACAGCGCCGCGTCCCGGCGCTCGGCGGCGCGGTCGGCCCACGAACCGGCCGCCGACCGCGCGCGCATGGACTCGATCATGGCGCGCACGTCGTCGGTCAGCAGCGGCTCGCGCCGGACCGGCGGGGTGGCCCGGGTACGGGCGATGCCGCGGAGGATCTCGCGCACCGCGGACGACTGCCCCGGTTTCGGATGCCCGGCCAGGGAGTGGATCTTGTTGATCGACGCGACCCACCGCGTCATGGTCGCCGGCGCGTAGGCGGCCCGCCCGTCCGGCCGTACCTCGGACGACTTCTCCGTCAGGAACCACCCGACGACGTCGGGGGACGCCGGCAGCGGTGCCCGATCGACGCGTTCGCACCACCGGGTGAAAATCGTCCAGTCACTCATCTGAGCGGCCCGGGTGTTGGGGGAGACGGACTCGACCCTCAACCGGTGCATCGCGGCCGCTGCCTCGGCCGGGACGGCGGCAACCGCCGCAGTCGCCGGCACGGATTCGATCACGGGCCGCACGCTCGGCAGTTCCGTCACGGTGCCCCTTCGCCGATCATGGTCCTCCGCCACTCCTCGAATATGTACCTGGCCCAGCACGATACGGGTTGGCACCGACAGAGTGGCGTGGCGGCAATCCCCGGACGCACCTGGGCGGGCCACAGGTGGACGCGACGCTGGTGGAGAGAACGCCGTAGACGATGCTTCGTCGGAGCGGCCTGCCTGCCGCGTTGGGTGCATGCAACCAGGAGGAGTGAACACAATGTCCGACATCCTGCTCATCTCGGGAAGCCTGCGCGGCAAGTCGAGCAACTCGGCTCTGCTGCGCACCGCCGACACCCTCGTCCCCGCCGGCTTCCGTGGCGTGTCGTACGAAGCGATGGGGGACCTACCGCACTTCAATCCGGACGACGACCAAGATCCGTTGCCGCAGGCGGTCGTCGACCTACGCCGACAGATCGATAGTGCGGGCGCGCTGCTGATCTGCACTCCCGAGTACGCGGGGGCCCTGCCCGGGTCGTTCAAGAATCTGCTCGACTGGACCGTGGGCGGCGTAGAGATCTGTGACAAGCCCACCGCGTGGATCAACGTCTCCGCCAACGCGACGGGTGCGGCCAATGCCCACGCGTCTCTACGGCTGGTGCTCACCTACACCGGTGCGGCGATCGTGGAGGAGGCGTGCGTCCACCTGCCGGTGACGCCCGCGATGATCGACGGAGGCGGGATCATCACTGACGTCGCGGTCCAGGAGGGCATCGCGGCAACCCTTGCGACCCTGGGCCGACGGGTGCTCGCTGCGGGTTGACCGGGCCTGTTCGCAGCTGTCCTCAGCGGCGCCGTCTCGCTCGCGGTGCGCCGTCGACGTCATCGATGCCGCGTCAGTCCACGGCGGCGAGGTACTCGTTGTAGAACAGTGCAAGGCCCACCGCCGACGCGATCGCCGCGAACAGCCAGAACCTGATGATCACGACAGTTTCGGGCCAACCCTTGAGCTCGAAATGGTGATGCACGGGCGCCATCCGGAAGACGCGTCGCCGCGATGTGCGGAACACGGCAACCTGAACCAGCACCGATGTTGCCTCGGCGACGAACAACGCACCGATGACGACGGCGAGCAACTCGGTTCTGGTGGTGATGGAGAGCCCAGCCAGAAGGCCTCCCAGCGCGAGCGAACCGGTGTCGCCCATGAAGATCTTGGCCGGCGCCGCATTCCACCAGAGGAATCCGACACATGCGCCGGCACCGGCGGCGCAGATCAACGCGAGATCGAGTGGATCGCGCACGTCGTAACAGCCCGCGCCAGGGGCGGTTTCACAGGCGTTGCGGAATTGCCAGAACGTGATGATCACGTAGCTGCCGAGGACCAACCCCATCGAACCCGCTGCGAGGCCGTCCAGACCGTCGGTCAGGTTGACCGCGTTTGACCACGAAACCACCACCACGCAGGTGAACAGGACGAAGGCGACCGCCCCCATCGCGATCGTGGTGTCCCGGATGAAGGACAGATCGGTGCTGGCCGGCGTCAGACCGCTCCCGCCGCGGAACCTCAGAGCGAGCACTGCGAAGATCACCGCAGCGGAGATCTGGCCGATGTACTTTCCGGTCGCCTTCAGGCCGAGGTTGCGTTGCTTCCGAATCTTGATGTAGTCGTCCAGGAACCCGACGCCGGCCAGCGCGGTCGTAAGGCCGAGTACGAGGAGGCCCGACGCGGATGGACCGTCTGCCTCGTACCCGATCCCGATCAGGTGTGATCCCAGGTAGCCGGCCCAGATTCCGCACAGAATCGCGACCCCGCCCATCGTCGGGGTTCCGCGCTTGGACTGATGGCTCGCCGGCCCCTCGACTCTGATCTCCTGACCGAGTCCCTGCCGCGAGAACGCCTTGATCAGAATCGGCGTCAGCAGGATGGACACCGTCAGTGCGATTCCGGCCGCAAACAGGATCTGCCTCAAATTGTTCCCCCAGACGGTGCAGTCCTGCGTTGTCGTCGAACTCGGTCGAGCGCAGGCGTTTTCAGGTCAACAGCTCGGTGGGTACACCCACGCCCCTGGATCCACGCGGACTGATGGACGATCCCCCGCGGACACGATAGCGGCGGCAGCCGGCCCAACCAACCGGCGAGGCCACAAACTCTCCGGGGGCACGTGACCGAAGGTCGTCGGAGTTCATGGCGTTGCGTCGATCACCAGTCGTGCACAGTCCCTGCCAGTCCGAAACGTGGCGTGCGCCAGCATCTCAGACGAGTGTCATTGGAACGGATGGTCCGACACGCCGCCCCCGCCCCTGTCCGCGCGGGGCCTGGTCCGCATGGCGGTAGGGCCCGTCCAGGCGGAGGTGGACCAGAACCGCGCTGCGAGCACTTCCAGTACCTGCTCGATCCCAACCAGGTGGGCGAGCTGGCCGCATTCCTGACGGCCGCAACGGGGCGGCCAGATGTTAGCTCGATCACCGTAGCGCCCAGGGTGTAACCCCAGCTCGGAGCCGAAGCGCGCAGGTGAGCAGCAGTTGCTGGCGCTTCTTTCGGTCGAAAGCCGCGATTATCTGTCAATTAGCTGGTGCTACGGTCCGATGAGTGTCCGGCACAGCGGCCCGAGAAGGGTGGCCGCGCTGGGGTGTGCCACCGAAAGACACATGGAGGGAATCGACTCATGAGCATCAATCGCGTTGCATCCATCACTGCCGTCGGGGTGGCGGCGACCGGAGCCGTCCTCGCGGCAGGGGCCGGGACCGCGAGCGCCGCGACGCCCGTCAGCGGCAAGGGGTACGTCGGGGTCGTGCTGACTCACGAGGAAACGGTTCTGGCCGCGCAGCTGCGCGCGGGGGACCTGATCAACCTCGTCTACGGCGACAACTGGCGTGTGTCACTTCCGTCGAACTCGGTGTGGAACACCGGAACGGGCTGGACTCCGGTGACCGGCCAGCAGTTCCTCGAGGAAGCCGCCTCGCACCCCCGCGGGAACGTCGGGCTCGCCGTGACCGACCCTGCGTTGAAGGGCCAGCCGTTCTTCGCCAAGTCGGGAGGGTGGTAGCCGCCCGTAGCCGGGCAGGGGAAGTGCCGCGGAGACTGCGTCGGCGTCTGAAACGCTGACAGCGAATTCGTCTCCCGATCGTCGAGGCGACGCCGGTGAGGCGGGTGAAGGCCCCCTGTGGATCTGGGGGCCTTCACCCGTATCGCGTCCTCCTCTTCATCGAGGGGCGGGTCGGTGTCCTGACGGATTCTGCCCCCCGGCGGATCAGTTCTTCGCGCCGTCCGGGGTCGAGAGTGTCCGGATCGGGGTGTCGGGATTCATTCGGTCTCCAGGTCGTGCAGGAGCGGGCGCAGACGGGCAAGGGCGCGTTCATCCTCGACGGCGATGTCGCCGCTGGAGTCGAAGCGCTCGTCGCGGTCCACGAGGGAGCGGAGCTTCTTCGCGACCGCGCGGCGGACCGTTGCCGGTGCGCCCGCCAGCCGTTCGGTGAGCCGGAGGCCGAGGTCGCGCGCCCACCGGTCGGTCACGGCACCCGCGACGACCTTCACGATTCGCGCGGGAGTGCCGGGCAGGGGCAGCCCGAGGTCGAGGAGGGCGATCGCGGCGGCGGCGCTGGTCTTGACGAGCGGGCCGTTGTAGTTCTTGCGGTCGGTGACGACGAGGTCGGCGAGCAGCGCCTCGAAGTCGTTGTGCGCCTTGGGCGGTAGCAACTGCTGGGCGCGCCAGTCGAGCGCGAGGCCGATGGCTTCTTCGATCGGGCCGCGACCGGCGTCGATGATGCTGCGCAGCACGGGCCAGCCGGTTGCGGCCTCGCCCGCGTCGAAGGCGGCGAGGATGCGTAGTGAGGCGAGCTGGTCATCTCGCTGGTAGTCGCTCGTCGCGGCGTTCGTGCCGACGAGGCTGCGGCACCAGTCGAGGAAGCGCGGGTCGGCGCGGTCAGCCCAGTGCGCGAGCACCGCGGACTCCTTGTGTTCGAGGTCGCCGTCGAGGACGCGACGGAAGTCCTCCGGGTCCTTCGTCAAGCGTGCGAGAGCGAGCAGCACGGTCGCGTCGCCGGTGACGGTCGCCTCGCGGACGCGGTCGATGCTGGCGGTGTCGCCCCACGTCGCGAGCGCGTCGGCGGCCTGCTTCGGCGCGACCGTGAGCAGCTCCCGGACCTCGGGCAGCGCACCGGCGGTGGCCTCGGCGGGCCAGGAGGCGAGCAACTCGATGAGGTGTCCGGCGCCGTCGCGGGACGGATCGACAGGAGGCTCCTGCCGCAGCGCCTGCCGGATGCCGGCGATGAGCATGGTGGCGGACGGTGCGTGCTCGCGCACGAGCGCGTAGCCGAGCGCGGAACGCCCCGACGCGGAGGTGGCAACCATGAGGCCGCGCGCGGCGGGGTTCGTGAGCAGGGCCTGAGCCATCGGGCGAGCCCACCGTCCGTCGCCGGCGCGCAGCAGAGCGAACGCGGAATCCGCCCGAGCATCCGTGTCGAAGGTGCTCGACCCGATGGCGGAGGTGCCGCCGGCAGTGACCCGCTCGGCGAGGGCGACGAGCAGGTCGCGGACCTCGGGTGTCGGTGGGCACTGCCGGAGCGCAGCGATCATCGCATCCGGCCTGGCCTCGGGTAGCGCCGCGAGTGCGAGCAGGCGACGGACCGCCGCCGGAGCGTTGCGCCGGGACCCGACGACGACATCGACGAGCCCTGCGATCGTCGCCTCGTCCGGTGTCGGCAGCGCGGCGAGTACGACAGCCGATGCCTCCGGGTTGACCTCGCTCAACCATTCCGGGAGGTTTCCGACGCCGAACGCGATGCGGGGAGCAACCTCGACGGCGAGCTCCCATCCCGCTACCAGCGCGTCGAGATCGGTGGTCTCAATGCCCCCGGCCGCGATCCGCGCGAGCGTCGCCGCCATCACCAGGCCGGGATCCCCGTCAGCGAGGGCGGCCGAGACATCGACACCGAGAGTCGTGAGCGCGGCGACACATGCCTGCTCGACCTGCTCCGCCGGGCGGGCGCTCGCCCGCGCCGCGAGCGTGTCGAGGGCAGCGGAATCGGCCGTGCGCGCAGCGGCCTGCAGCAATGCCGCGGCCGCGGCCTCCGGGCCGTCGTCGGCGATCAGCGGCCGCACGAGCGCCGCGATCCGCGTCAACGAGTCCCGGGCCGACCGGACGAGGGCGGCCGTCTCGGCGTCGTCCACCTCGACCTCTTCATAGGCACGCACCGCGCCGTCGAACATCAGCAGCAACCACGCCGCGCTCTCCGCATCCGCGGTCTGCCGTGCGCCGAGCACCGCCGCGATCGACGTCATCGCCGGCGCGGTCGAGTCGTAGAGGGTGCCCTGATGCAACACCGCCGCCCACAGCTCGTGCAGCGACTCCTCGACTGTCTCCGCGCCGGCGAGCCCCTCGATCCAGCCGGGCACATCGCTCGCGTCGCCGTACGCGTGTTCCAGTGTCGGCCAGTCGACGTCGGCGAGGTGGGTGCGCCAGGACACGCTGTTCATGGGGTCTCCTTGTCATCGAACAGCCCGGTGTCGGGCAGGGCCGTTGCACAGTTTCGCCTGCAGGTCGAGGAACTACCGGTCGCTTCGGTAGACGCTGCGGACGGTGCCGTCGAAGCCGACCGTCAGGAAGCCCTGCGCCCCCGTGTCCTCGTTCTTCAGGTAGATGCCCACGGCTGGTCCGTCGTCCCCGCGGTCTGCGATCAGGTAGACGTCGCTCGGATTGCCCACGCCGAGCGTGCGATCGGCGCCGTAGAGCAGCCCGATCAGCTGGGGAACGTTCGGGCGCAGTTCCGCGAGGTCGACGGGCACGCCTTCGGTGCGGGGCGACGTTCCGTCGTCCGTGATCCGGGCCCGCCCGTCCTCCACCTCGTACCGGTACGACTGCTCGCGGCCGGGTTGGCCGGGCACCGCGCGTGAGAACGTCGCGTAGTCGGGGTAGACGGTCAGCCGGTCGACCTCCGAGTCGCCCAGCTGGTGGGCTATCGCGTCGAGCATCCGCCCGAGACCCGCCGCGGTGGTCAGTTCCGCTTGCGCTCCAGCCGGGGTGGCGGCCGGATCGTCGTAGTTCCGACTCGACGTGACCACCACGATTCCGCACACCAGGACGACGACGGTCGCGAGCGCGACGGCCCAGCGGGTGCTCCGCGGCGGTGACGGCGCGCTCACGCTCTCCCGCAGTTCCGCAGGCACCTGCAGGTCCCGCACGAGTCGATCGAGGTCGGCCAGCGTGCGCGCCGACCCGGCTGCCTCGACCCGATTCCGGTGCTCGCCGTCGCTCAGCTGGCCGTCGGCGAACGCCGAGTCGAGGGCGTCGCGCACCGCGGCGCGGTCGACGTCGCGGGCGCGCAGTCGCGTTGTCGCGGCCATGGGGCGGAGGCGATTTGGCATGATCGTCATCCCTCGGCCGGGGAGACGTCGACGACCGAGCCGTCCAGACGCGTGTTGACGGATCCCGATCGGTCCGCGTCGTCCTTGAACTGGACGGTGACCAGGCCTTCGGTTGGCGGGTCCGGGCGTACGAAGATGTGCTCCACCCGGCCCGACGGCATCCCGACGAGGTTCGCCCCCGTCGCGATCACGTCGCCGAGCCGGGCCACGTCGAGGGCCCCGAGGTCGACGGTGGCGGTGTCGAGGGTCCGCGACTCCGGATCCCCCGAGGTGGAGAAGCCGCCGCGGAAGCTCCAGTCCTGTTCGCGGTGCGGCTGGTCCTCCAGCATCCGGGTCACGAACACGTAGCTGGAGTAGAAGATCACCTCATCCACCCGCAGATCCCTCTCGAACTTCACCCCGAGCTGACGCACGAAGTCGCGGACTCCGTCGGTGGTGAGGGGATCGATCGGCTCGACCACGATCGGCTGCGGCTCGCCTGCCGGGATCGGCGCGGGGGCAGGAGCCTGCGGGGCCGCGGCGACGTCGGTGGTCGCGGCTGCCGCGTCGTCCCCGCGGGTGGTGAAGACCAGGGTTCCGCCGACCGCCAGGACCGCGGCGACGACGGCGGCCACGACGCGTCCGGGAACCCGTTGCCGAGGCGCCGGTTCGGGCGCCGTCGCGCGGGTGGCCTCGACGAGATGCTCGGGGATCTGCAGGTCCGAGACCAGCGCGTCGAGTTCACCGAGCGTCTTGGCCTTCATCGCCGCGGCGGTGCGCGCCTCGTACTCGGCCGGATCGAGCTGCCCCTCACCGTATCCGGCGTCGAGGAGCCCGCAGGTCTGGGCGCGATCGATGTCGCGCGCGCGAGTTCTGGAGGAATCCTGCTCAGGCACGCACGTGATCCTAGGAAACCGTTCGGAGTCGTATCCGCCCACCCGCCTCCGGACCGGTCCGGTCCGGTCCCGCAGCCACTCCCACTCGATCGGGTGCTACGCCTCGATCGGGTCGTACCAGTCGGCGTTCCTGAGCAGCACCCTCGTGCCCAGGTCGCGGTTCCATTCCGGCTCGATGCCGTGCCGTCGGAAGACGGGAAACATCACGTCGTCGAGCAGGCGCGTCACGTCGGCCGTGTAGAGGTCTTCCTTCGCGACCTCGCTGAGCGCGCCGTAGGTGGCCTCGTCGAAGTCCTCGGGCGGGAACGCGCCGTAGCCGATGTGGGTCTCGCCGTCCGTGACGAGACGCTCGGTGTCCTGCTGGTGGAAGTAGGCGTAGCCCTGCCAGTGCCGGCTGTCGTCGAGCTCGCCCCAGATCTCGCCGGACGCGCAGGTGCCGCAGCAGGTGAAGTCCGCGCGGGCGAGGACGCCGTTGGCATTGAGCTCCTCGAACGCGGCCATGGTGCGGGAGGTGTACGCGCCTAGCTCCGCCTGCTGGCGCAGCCGCGCGGTGCGGAGCGCGTCGAACGCCGCCACGAGCTGCTCCTCGGTGAGGTCGTACTCGTCGCCGTAGATGTCGATGAAGTCGTCGGCGTCGTCTCGGCCGGTGATCAGCTGGTCCCAGATCTGCCGGGTCAGCTCAGCTCGGCCGTCCTCGTCGAGGGGCAGCTCGGGCAGGGTGGCGTAGGGCGGCAACGTGTTCGGGTTCGACAACGCGCTCACGGCGCAACCTCCAGACAACGAGCGGAACCGGGCCAATCGCCCGGCGGTGACGATGCTAGCTTCCGTCGATCCACAGGTTGGTACGCAGGCCAAGACATGAACCGCGGTCCGGAGTGAACCCGGCGGTCAGGGCTCGTTCCGTGATCGGCAGGCGCGAATCGACATGTCGCAGGAGCAAATAGCGAAGATGGCGGCGCCAAGGAAAGCGACGATCCCTGCATCCGGGGCAAGCCAACCGATGACCGCCAGAACGACTGCCGACATGATGAACCCAGCGATCATGGGGGCTGGTCCAGCTTCCGTGCCCAACCGTGTCCCCGGCGCACACCGCACTGCGCGAAGGACATTCGGCTTGGACATCGGGCCACGTCAGTCTCCGCGGCCCCGGAACGCGTGTGCGATCATCGGCGAATGGTCCTGGAGCACGCGCTGCTGTCGGTCAATCCCGGCGAGGAGGATGACTTCGAGGCAGCCTTTGCGGAGGCCAAGGAGATCATCGCGGGCATGCCCGGCTACCAGTACCTGACCCTGTCGCGATGTCTGGAGCGACCGAGCATCTACCTGCTACTTGTGCATTGGCAAAGCCTCGAGGATCACACCGAGGGCTTTCGTGGATCTGCCCAGTACCAGGAGTGGCGTCGGCTGCTGCACCACTTCTACACCCCGTTCCCCACGGTCGAGCATTTCGTGCAGGTGCAGAGCGCCTGACGCTCCAGGCCCGTCAGACGGACGTGCGGTTGCCGACCATCCCTAGAAGGCGCGAGTGCCGTGTATTGAACGCCTCCATGCCAAGTGGGTCGGCCGAGTCCACCTACATGCCGGATGTCCGTGACGATCCGGGACGGTCTTCACAGGTCGCCGATGGCCGATGAATCCTGACAGCCGGCCCTTGACCGGAACGCGCTGGGCTTGGAACTCATCGGCAGATGTATTGGGTGCGCTCCGGCGAAGTGGCCAACGTGGTTCCGGAGCGGGGTGTTCACCAATGGCGGAGCGTGGTGGGCTGCATGCGGATTGGATAGGCCTACCGGTCGGTAATCACACTTAAGGACGGCTCCGGATCACACAAATCTGGATGAGTTCCGGCTTGGTTGGCGCTCGAGCGTCGTCGAGGGGCTACTGAGATCACTGCTCGGGTTCGCCGCCGACTGCTGCGTCGTACCAATTCCAGTGATTGGAGATGCATCTCCGCACTGTCAGTGAAAGTCCCAGCGGAGCACACCGTCCTCGRCTAGTGCTCCAGCCGGACTTCGTGATCATGGCGTGAGGCGGCATCGCTGGTCATGAAAGGRCACCCGGGACCGATGAGTTACAGCCGCGGAAGTGGTCTCTTCTTGCGAGATGCAACCGTAGAGGAGTCGCCATGCCGCTTCATATTCAACGATCGCCCGAGCACCTGGTCACCGTCGGTGACGTCGACCTGTGCGTGACCACATTCGGGGACCGGCGGCAGCCGCCGGTGCTGCTGCCGTGCACATCGAGACTGTTCTGGGAAGACCGGTTCTGCGACCGGCTTGCCGGCGCTGGCCGGTTCGTCCTGCGCTACGACATCCGCGACACAGGCCGGTCGACTGCTTATGCGACCGGCTCTCCCGGCTACAGCCTCCGTGACTTGGTCTTGGACATCATTGGACTGATGGATGTCTTCGAACTTCCGCGAGCTCACCTGGTGGGCTTCTCCGTGGCCGGATGGATCTGTCAGCTTGCCGCCCTCGACCACTCCGACCGTATGTCGGCACTGACCCTGATCAACACCCGTCCGACGTCCCCAGGCCCGGYGGACTCGGATTTGCCCGAACACTCGGACCGGGTCATGGAGTTCTTTACCAAGGCACCCGATCCGGACTGGTCCGACCGGGCGGCGGTGATCGACTACGGCGTCGAACAGGCGCGGGTACGTGCGGGCGCACACGGATTCGACGAACAGGAGGCGCGGCAGCAGACGACCCGAATGGTCGACCGCACCACCAACATGGCCTCCAGCATGCGCAATCTGTCATTTGTCGAGGCGGGCGACCGTTGGCGGGAGCGTTTGGGCGACATCACCGTGCCGACCCTCGTCGTCCACGGGACCGATGACCCGTTCTTTCCGTACGGCAACGGACAGGCCATGGCTCGAGAGATTCCCGGCGCCGACCTGCTCCCCCTGAACGGCATCGGCCACGAACTTCCGGCCACCACCTGGGATCAGCTGCTCGCCGCCATGCTGGTACTCCAGCCGGAATCCGTGATCGACGAAGGTGTTGGACAGTAGGCCGGACCAGGGGCGGCCACCGCGTGATCATGTCGTGTTTGTTTGTGACACAACTGAATTGGCGGTGGCGGGGGTTTGAGCGCTGGCAACAGGAGTTTGACAGTTTGACAGGCCGGGTCGGCGGCCGGTTCACGATGGAAGGTGAGGCCGCGGCAGTGGAAATGGATGGTTGGATAGAGAGGCCGCGAGAGAGAGGTGTTCACCTATGCCGGTTCGTTCTGGACTGCATGCGGATTGGATAGGTTGACCAGTCGGTAATCACACTTAAGGGTGGCTCCAGATCGCACAAATCTGGACAGCTTCCACGTTGTCGGCGATCGGGGAGTTCGATGGGGAATCGCTACATCGAGCCAGTCCGACCGACCGACTCTGGGTATCCGCCTTCGGAGCCGTTGGTGTCGAGATGCAGCGAAGATTAGCGAGATGCGACGCTAGATCAACTAGGCATGCGTCGCTGACGCTGCGTGGCGGGTGGTCAGGGGGAGAGCCTGTCGAGCAACACCCGTGCCGCCTCTGCGGCCATCTCCTCCGCCCGCTCGGGCAGCCCGGCGTCGTGTCGCAGGCGTCGCCGCACGATCGCGTAGGGAACCCCGACCACCGCGAGTTCGGCGAACTCCACTTCCTCGTCGTCCGCTGCCCCAATTCGACGCGCCGCCTCGTGCACCGCGGCGTATGTGCGCGCGTTCGCGGACTCGAGTGCCTCCCGGTCGGGTGCAGCCCAGTCTGCCAGGCCGAAGCTCGCTGCACCCCAAAGCAATACCGTCGCGTCCGCCGGATTCGCCCGACACCAGGACACGACGTGGCGTGCGGCGCCGATCAGACCTTCCCGCCCGGGATCAGAGTCAATCGCGGCCACGAACCCCAACTGAAACCGGGTGACGCTGCGCAGCCACAGTGCGGCCAGCAGGGCGGGCCGGTCGGGGAACCGGTGATAGACCGACCCGCTCGGCGCCCCCGCTCGGCGCGCCACGGCCGCCATCGTCACCGCCGCCGGCCCGTTCTCGACGGCGAGCTCGCGGGCGGCATCCAGCAGACCGTCTCTGTCGTAGAGGGGGTTGCGTCCCATGCATTAGAGAGTAGCCTCCAAATCGATTCTAGAGATGTGTCCCTAATATTGAGGAGGCCGCCGTGCTCGTCCGCAACTTCCATGCCCGGTCCCTGCCCGCCACCCCCGACCAGCTCGGCAGGCTCGTCGACGCCCTTGCCAGCTCCGACGACCCGCTGTGGCCGGTCGACCACTGGCCGGCAATGCGATTCGACCGCCCGATCGAGGTCGGCGCGGACGGCGGCCACGGCTCGGTGCGCTACAAGGTCGTGGGCTACATCCCCGGCGTGTGGATTCGTTTCCAGTTCAACGGGTCCGGCGGACTCGTCGGCTTCCACGAGGTGACGGTGCGGCCCGACGGCCCCGATCGTGCCGAACTGAGTCACCTGCTGGCCGCCACCGCGCGCGGCAGGGAACTGCTCCGATGGGCGCTGGTGATGCGGTGGCTGCACGACGTCGCGATCGAGGAGATGCTCGACCGGGCTGAGTTCGCGGCGGCCGGCATGGTCCGCAGTCCCGTCAGATGGAGCCCTTACGTGCGTCTACTGCGTCGCGTGATGCGCCGCAGAACCCCTGCCGTGCAGGTCAGCCCGTTGAGCGTCCATGGTTCCTAGCGGAGGATATGTCGGAGATGTTCCTCGGGCCCCAAGATGGTCCCGTAGCCGATCCGCCTACGTCGACGCACCTACATTGACGGGCACGGTCGGTATCCCTGACATCTTTCAAAGTGCGGCGGCGTGTCATGTCAATCTTCGCTGCAACTCGACAGTTGGGCTACGCCGGAGAGGAGACCTCTGTGGCAGCGCTCAGCGCAGCCGCTTCGTGAGATGGACCAATGCGTAGCCGGCAGGAGTCGGAGTGCGATGGGTTTCCTGGTATCCGAACCGGGCGTATAGCCGGAGATTGCCGACGCTGCGTTCGCCCGTGAACAACTGCAGATCGGTTACCGACGCGGGTAGACGATTCTCCACGAGTTCGAGCAACCGGCTACCTAAGCCTCGGCCCTGCGCGTCCGGGGCCACGACCAGCCTGCCCAACTCGGCCAAATGCGAATCAGCCGTGGAGCGGAACACGCGCACAGCAGCAACGAGACGATCGGCATCGTTGCGCAACCCGATTGCAGTCACTTCGGGCCGGGACAGCTCGCTCGCCAACTCATCCAAGGATTGCGTCAACGGGGGAAGGTTCAGGTCGCCATGGGCCTGTGCCTCGGTCACGTAAGCAGCACGCTGCAAGGTGAGCAGTTCACCCGCATCGTTCACCGTCAACGTCGCAACCGATTTCATGGGCGCAACTATTGCAGGTCCTCGCCCGCCAGTACCCACATGCGAGCGGAGCGGGGCGAGGGAAGAGGAGGCACGCCTCGCGTACGCACGCCGCAGTGCAAGAGAGCGAGAATGGAAGAGAAGAGAAGAAGAGGGGTGTTCACCAATGGCGGTTCAATCTGGGCTGCATGCGGATTGGATAGGTTGACCAGTCGGTGATCACACTTAACGGGCGCTTCTAATCACACAAATCTGGATGGATTCCAGATTGATGGCGTTTAGGCGCCGCGGTTAACGCCGCGGAAAGCGAATCGTGCACCCCACACCCTCTTCACCGACCCCAGACTCTGCTCAGCCATCATCGACCGGTTCACCCACCGCGGCACCATCATCGAGACCGGCACCCACGCCTATCGACTCGCCCACACCGAAGCAGCGACCACCGGCTAGCCCGTCGGGGTCGGGCCGGTCAAACCCCACCTTGGGCCATTTCCAGTTGACAGAGCCAGTCGGGCCGAAGAAGAGTGATCTGCTGACCGAGCGCACAGGACGGCACCTAGGTGTACCCGGCCATCAGGTTGGTGCCAGGCGGCTGACCGGTGGGAGTCCGCCGAGTGCGCTGTGGCGACGTCGAGTGTTGTAGTGCTCGAGCCACGGCGCAAGCGCGGCGGTGCGCTCGGCGTTGGTGGTGAAGACCTGCCGGTAGGCCCATTCGGTCTGCAGGGTCCGATTGAGGCGTTCGACCTTGCCGTTCTGCCAGGGGCAGTGCGGTTTGATGAACTTCTGCCGGATGCCGTACTCGGAGCAGACCGCGCGTAATGACCACCGGTAGGCCCAGGCGTTGTCGGTCATCAGCCGTTCGATTCTGGTGATGCCGTGGCCGGCGAAGTAGTCGATTGCGCGGATCAGGAAACCCGCACAGGTGCCGCCTTTCTCGTCCGGCAGGACCTCCGAGTAGGCAAGCCTGGAGTGATCGTCGACGAGCGAGTGCACGTAGTCGAACCCCAGCTTCGTCGAGTAGTCCCGTGTCCGGTGCTCCCGGCCGCGGGCACGCCATCCGCCGCCGTCGGGGATCCGGCCGAGCTTCTTGAC